>JAYVSP010000817.1:0-8642 GCA_043775215.1 Planctomyces sp.
GTCGTCGCGCATGTTGCCGTCGGACTTGGGATTGGCAGCGCGCCACTGCTTCGCGGTCTGGCCAAAGAGGGCGACATTCAACAGGTCGGCTTCGGTGGCGTAGGTGATGGCCGCCTGCGCGGGCGTGACTTCTGGCGGGATGAGATGGGCTTTCACCGCGTCGGTGTGGATGCGGTAGTTCAGCTTGGAAAGAGTGCGGTTGAGATTCCAAGCCAGCGAGAGGCGACGGTTTTCGTCCTCCTTGAGACGTTGAAACTCTTTGATGAGGTAGAGCTTGAACTCAACCGAGATCCACGCGGCGAATTCGAAGGCGATGTCCTTGTGGGCATACGTGCCGCCGTAGCGGCCCGGCTTGGAAATGATGCCGACGGCTCCCGTTTTGTCGATCCACTGCTTCGCCGTGAGGATGAAGCTGTTGAGGCCAGCCTGCTTTTTAATTCCATCGAATTCGATGGGATTAAAAAGCGGGTTGTTGAGCCGCTCCCAAATACCAAGGAACTCGATGGTGTTGCGGTTTCGGAGCCAGTTTCCGATCAGATAGTCGGTCCGCTCCGCGTCTTTGAAGCGGGCGATGTCCGTCAGGCAGATGTAGTCCTCGTCCTTTCCGGAAACGATGCTGATCGCGACACCTTGGACTTCGATGATTGATTTCTTGGGCTTGCTCATGACTTTGGAACCATTGCTTTGAAGTCGGCCTGATCCTTCGCCTTCTCTACGCAGAGTTGAAGTGAGCACTAAAAGGCTGCGTGACGATAGGCCGACCGATACGCGAGTTCAACCCATGCCGTGCAGTGACAATGACCACCGCTTGAGCAAACTCCGCAGCGTCCTGCATCGGCTCGTGTGTACGCCGCACCGTCATCGACAAGCCGTTCGGAGCCACATCAAGCGCGACCGCAAGGCAATAACCTCGTTCGACCAGCGTTCGCTTGGCGTATGCTGTTTGCGAACCAAGTCGGAGACGTGCCATGCAGATTCCGGTTGTGATTGAACGGCTTTCGGGAAATCGTTTTCGAGCGAAAAGCGCGACAGCGCAGCTCTTCGCGGTCGAAGGGGACTCGGCTGAAGAATCGTTGCAGTTGTGGCGTGAACGATTTGCCGCTGTTCTGCCAGCCGACGCCGAGGTGGACCCGGTCGCCTCGAATGAGCATCCGTTGGCTCGATTCGCGGGGGACTTGAAGGACGATCCGTTGTTCGATGACTGGCAAGCGGCCATCGAAGAGTTTCGCCGACAACGCGATCTGGAAGACGGGTTGCCATGAGCTTGTTCGTCTTGGACACGGACATTCTTTCGTTGTACCGACGCGGGCAGCCATTGATTGTGCAGCGAATGTTGCAGCAATCTCTGAACACTCTGGCCACGACCGCCATCACGGTCGAAGAGCAATTGACCGGCTGGTATACGTTGCTGTCGTCGCAACACTGCAACCGGCGTCTCAAACTTCTCAGCCACGACCGCGAGGATGAGCAAGACGACGTGCGTGATTACCGCTCGGGCTTCGGCACACGGCGGTCTGGTGATCCGCCCCGGCGGGCCGACTGAAAACCTTCACCGCCTCGTCGAGCGCCGCTTGCGGGAGGTCGGAATACCGTTCGGCGAGTGACTCGCGCAGCACGTCGAGCAACACGACTTCATCCAGCGGCCGAACGAGGTCGGTCCCGTGCGTGTGCTCATAGCCGAGCAACTTCAATCGCTCGATGGTGGTCGCCTCGAATTCGGATTCTGTGCCGTGATGAGCGGGCATGGTTGGGGCTCTGGCGGGTAAGGTTTTGCGCTTTTTTGAAAAATATCAGTCTGGGCAATGAGTTATGGCTTTTGTGGTTCTCGTGCGAGGTTTGCGCTTTTTTGAAAATCAGCCCCAGAACGGAACGTACTGAGCATACCGCTTTGAGGCCGGTGCGGTCTCATCCAGCTTGATTTTCCCGGCTGCGACGGTGGCTGCAATGATCTGTGTCACCATTGCAGACTTGGAATCCGGCAGCCCAAATCGCTCGCGCAAGCTGGGGTTGGTCATCTTCTGGTTCAACTGATATCGCAGGCAACAGTGCTGGTAACAGGCTCGGATGCGTTCTTCGCGGTCCATGTCTTCAAATGCCTTGTGAGCGAACAACGTCGAGATTGTCTGCCGGTCATTGGCCCGGAAGTTGGGGGCCGGAAGCTGTGCCGCTTCAACCGCGTTGATGACCTTGTCGATGCCGCTCCCCAACTCTTCGCAAATACGAAGGCGTCGCATCAAGTCGGCAAGTCGCTCGTTGCGGGATTGGTACTCGTCGATGAAGCGGTCGGTTGAGATGAAAGGCTGACCGGGTGACGTGATCTCCAACCGATCCGAATAGAGTTCGATGACAACCGACGTGCCGGTCTCTTCAAAGTCCTGATGGATCAAAGCATTCGCCATGAGTTCGCGAATCGCGATGGGCGGAAACATTTTCGTTTCTGTTCGCAGGGCCTGACCGATGACCTCGTTGGAGGGGATCAATCCGTTGATGAACTCCAGCAAGCGCTCAAAGCCCACGGCGTAGCCCTTGCTTCCCACTATGCTCTGTCGGATCTGCATCTTCCCGGCCCCGTCGTACACGATCACGCGCGGGGCTTTCCGAGCCAACATGTCGAACTCTTCTAACCGCTTGGCGAACAGCAACGCGCTCATGCGGCTGATTGTCCACAGACCTTCGACCGACCTGATCAGTCTCTCGCGAACGAACCTCCGCAGGACGGCTTCACGAGTCGCCGGATATGGCACGTTGAGCAGGTCGAAGTAGCTTTGAGTGTCGATGAGTTTCACGACGTCATCGCCGGTGCAGCCTTCGCGAGCCGGGCGTGAGAGCCAGTCGGGTTTCCCCTCGTCAAAGATCTCTCGCAACCGATCCTCGGACATTGCAACAGTGTCCTCCGTGGATCGCATCAAGTAGGCACCCGCGAATTGATAAGCCGTTCCGTTCGGACGCGAGGGAATATGAAACACCAACACACGGCCATCAGGATGGGCAACCTCTTCCACGTCCACTCGGAACCGCAGCTTGTTGAAAATTTTGCTCGCGATGCTGTCCGGGTTGGAATAGGTTGAAGTCCCGACCACGCGACGCGGCGGTCTGTCGGTGATGCCCAACAGAAACTTGCCGCCCCCTTCGTTGGCCAGTGCGACGCAATAGCGGAAGAGTTTCTCGTCGCCGAACGTGTTCTTGGCTTCTTTGAATTCCAAATGCTCGTTCTCGCGCGGCGCGTTCATCCAGCGTTGGAGTTCGGCGAGAGATGTTGTCATATCAACCCCTCCACGAACCGTTCCGCATCCGGCACGCGCAATTCGCCCGACAGCAGCGGCGGTAGCAAGGCATCTCGCGCGGCGGCGAGCGAACGGCTCTCAGCTTGATTTGTGTGTATTTGGTTCTACAGCGGCGCAATTTCGAGCAGTTCGAGAATGTCGTCGAGCTGCACCTTGATGTCGTCGGCCTGCGCAACCTTGACGATGTTGTCCCACCGCGCCGCCTCCGGCACGATGAATGCCCCCGCCGAGCGGTATTCGTCGGGATCGTTGAGAGCCTTCTTGTCCGCGTGATAGTCGCTCTTCGGATCAGCGATGAACTTCTCAAGCTCCGCCCGCCGCCGTTCGTATCGCAACGACAGGAACCGCAAAAAGATGATCGGCAGCACATACCGCTTGTAGTCCGCTGGCTCGATCTAGCCACGCAAGTTGACAGCGGCCTCCCACAATTCTTTGGTGAGTTGCTGCACACCACCGCCATTGCCATTCGGCGTCCCGTTGCCCGCTGCCGCCCCACCCACTTTCGCCGCCTTCTTCTTCGCCATCGTGCCGAATCTTTATCGCTGGAGATTTTGTGTCGCCAAATCGGAACCGTCGATCAGGCCGACAGACTACCGATCGGCGTTGAATCGCAACAGAAAGCGGTTGGAATTGAGTGTGTCTCGCGCAACCGCAATCTTTCCGCACCTCGCAACCGGCGGCCCAAACTTCTCAGCCACGACCGCGAGGATGAGCAAGACGGCGTGCGTGATTTACCGCTCGGGCTTCGGCACACGGCGGTCTGGTGATCCGCCTCGGCGGCCTCGGCCGCGTTTCGGTTTCTTTTGGGCGAGCGTGAAGCTTGGCTTGTCGGGGTCAGCGGACGAGACTTCTTGGCCGAGTTGCTGCTTCAATTGGACGATGCGGTCGCGGAGTTGGGCGGCTCGCTCGAATTCCAGGTTCTGCGCGGCGGCCAGCATTTCGGATTCGAGTTCGTTCAGGAATTCCTGTGTCACATACTGCGACTCGCTGAGGCCGACCGCGTCTTGGACAACATGCTGTGCGTCGATCTCGTCTTCGATGCCACGACGGATGGCTTTCTTGATCGTTTCCGGTGTGATGCCGTGTTCGGCGTTGTAAGCCAGTTGCAGTTCGCGGCGGCGACTGGTTTCCGTGATGGCGTACTGCATCGAATCCGTGACTTTGTCGGCGTACAGAATGACTTCGGCGTTGACGTTGCGGGCGCTGCGGCCGATGGTTTGGACAAGGCTCGTTGCACTGCGAAGAAATCCTTCTTTGTCGGCGTCGAGAATCGCGACGAGCGACACTTCCGGAATGTCGATCCCTTCACGCAGCAAATTGACGCCGATGATCGCGTCGAACTTCTGTTCGCGCAGTTCGCGGATGATCTCGACTCGCTCGATCGCGTCGAGTTCCGAGTGCAGCCACTTGCAGCGGACTCCCTCTTCGATGAGGTAGCTTGTCAGGTCTTCGGCCAAGCGTTTTGTCAGCGTGGTGACGAGGACTCGTTCGTTGCGTTGGGCTCGCAAAAGAATCTCCGCCTTGAGATGCGGCACCTGACCGCGCGCGGGAAGCACGTGCAGCAGCGGATCGACGAGCCCCGTCGGGCGGATGAGTTGCTCGACCACTTCGCCGCCGGATTGCTCCAGTTCCCAATCATTGGGGGTCGCCGAGACGAACACCGTCTGCCCGCGCATCTGGTCCCATTCGTCGAACCGCATCGGCCGGTTGTCGAGCGCCATCGGCAGACGAAAACCATGTTCGACGAGCGTCTTCTTGCGCGACTGATCGCCAGCATACATGCCGCGCACTTGCGGAACGGTGACGTGCGATTCGTCGACCATCATCAGGAAATCTTTGGGGAAGAACGCGAACAACGTGTCCGGCGGTTCGCCCGGTTTGCGGCCGGCGAGCGCTCGCGAGTAATTCTCGATCCCCGGACAGAAGCCGGTTTCGCGGAGCAGTTCCATGTCGTACCGCGTGCGAGCTGACAGTCTCTGGGCTTCGAGCAGCTTGCCTTCTTTCTTGAATTGATCGAGTCGCTGGTGCATCTCGGCTTCGATTTCCTCGACCGCGTGCGCGATGCGGTCTTGCGGTAACACGAAATGCTTTGCCGGATAGACATACATTTCTTCGAGCCGTTTGACCTCTTCGCCCGACACCGGGTTGATGATCGACAGCCGCTCGACCTCGTCGCCCCACAGCTCGATGCGGTACGCGAATTCTTCATACGCGGGCCAGACTTCGATGACATCGCCCCGCACCCGAAACTTGCCGCGAGTCGGCTCGTAGTCGTTGCGGTCGTATTGAATGTCGATCAGTTTGAGCAGCAGTTCGTCCCGATCGACCGAATCCCCCGGCCGCAACGCGACCATCATTTCGAGGTAATCGCGCGGCGACCCCAAGCCGTAAATGCACGACACGCTGGCGACGACAATCACATCCCGCCGGCTGACCAGAGCTGACGTCGCCGCCAGCCGCAGCCGGTCGATGTCGTCGTTGATCGACGAATCCTTCTCGATGTAGATGTCTCGCGCCGGGATGTACGCCTCCGGCTGGTAGTAGTCGTAATAGCTGACGAAGTACGACACCGCGTTGTGCGGAAAGAACTCTTTGAATTCGGAGTAAAGCTGCGCGGCCAGCGTCTTGTTGTGCGACAACACGAGCGTTGGGCGATTCAGCTTCGCGATGACGTTCGCCATCGTGAAGGTCTTGCCAGAGCCGGTGACTCCCAGCAACACCTGATTCCGCTTGCCTTCATCAATGCCGCGAAGCAACGACTCAATCGCCTTCGGCTGATCGCCAGCGGGTTCAAATGGTGCGACGAGTTGAAATTCGGGCATGGCAAAACAATCCGACGGCTTTCACGACCTGAACCACTCGATGTAGAGATTCAACATTCGACTGAAGGACGGCCACTGTCCGGCAAGCCAGTTCAACGGCCTGTAAAATGTGGTGAAGATGGGATTCGGGCCAAACCGGTCGACGAATCCGGCCGCCGGACCAACGGTCAGCGGATACAACATGAGCAGCACAATCGCGGTCAGCGTAAATCGCCTTTGGGGCGACTCAACTTGGCTAGGATTTATTTCGTGGGACATGAATGTTTCCGCATAACTCAACTCATCATGTTTGCGACCTGCGTGCCCTCGAAAACACAGGTTCATGGCTTCGACCAGTCTTCGATATCCAGACCGGGGATCGCCTGAAAGTCAGAATCCTTCGTGACCACGGTACAATTTCCGAGAGTCAAAGCGATGGCGGCGATCTGGAGATCAATTTGTGGAATGATCCTGCCATGTCGGCGAAGGTCTGCGTAAAGTCGCCCGTATTCACGAGCCGCTCGTTCGTCGAATGTCCATCGCGTCACCCGGGACAAGGCACGCGCGAGGCTGGCTCGATTGCGTTCGGATGAGCTACTGAATTCGACACCGCCCCACAACTCGCCAATCACCGGAGTCCCGACGCCGAGGTGATCGCCGCGCCGCAGTGCCGCCGCAACACGCTCATCCACGGAATGCCGACGGTCGATCCAGTCAGAAACGATTCCGGAATCCAAAAGGTAACGCCTCACGACGCGGCTCCATCGACCGACAAGTTTTTCAGCATGTCCGCTTTCGAGACTTCGTCAGACTCATGCAGGGACTGCTCAAATCGGCTTCGCTCATCGTCGCTCCAGTCAAACGGCTCAATCGAGTCGAACCATTTCAGCCATTCTTCGATTTCTTCAGGGGTGCTCGGCGGGCGTGAACCATCAAAGCAGCGGTCTTCTCGATCTGGCGTCAAAGAAGAATTGGCCGAAGTTTCGAGTCGAACCTTCAACGGCGAGCCGTTGGGCCAATCAACTTCGTGCTCCAAGATCACTTGGCCGTCGCGATAGGTGCCGAGGACTGTTTCCATGATCAAATCTCCCGCTGCTCATGCCGCCGTGAATTCGACAACTTTGGTCTCAACGATCTTACTCGTCAGCAGTCCTGACGAAAACCGGTTTCTTGAACGAAGTCCCGTGAGATTGTCTGGCCGCAATTTCGCGTTCATTGAATCCACTGCTTCAAATCACCCTGGTTTGTCACTCGCTCTTGAGACACATCAAGCAGTGACCGAAAATCGTTAGTCTTCGCAGGGGCGAGATTGATGCTTTGTTTAACGCCATCGGCGTGGGCGCGGTGGAGACGACTCGCGCACGCCGATGGCGTTGCGGTTAAACATCTCTCAATCTCGCCCGCACGAAGAATAGTCATGCGATGTGGTTGATTGGCGTATTCAAGGAGCAATGTCATGGCACTGGATCAGGCGAAACTCGACGAGTTCATGGGGAAGATGCTTAACGACATGGGAGCCGCGGCCAGCGGCGCGATGGTTTTAATTGGGGACAAACTGGGGTTGTACAAGGCTCTCGCCAAGACGGGGCCAGTCACGCCCGCTGAACTTGCGGCGCGGACTCAGACGGCCGAGCGGTACGTTCGCGAATGGCTGGCGGCTCAAGCGGCGGCGGGATATGTCGAGTATCAACCGCAGACCGGAACCTATGCGATGAATGCCGAACAGGCTTCGGCTTTGGCGGATGAAAGCAGTCCGGCGTTTGTGGCCGGAGCCTTTGAAGTCATCGCCTCTATGTTCAACGACGAACCGAAAATCAGCGAGGCGTTCCGGTCGGGACGCGGTGTCGGCTGGCACGAACACAGTCCGTGTCTGTTCCGCGGGACCGAGCGATTCTTTCGAGCCGGTTATGCGGCTCACTTGGTTTCGGAATGGCTGCCGGCGCTGGAGGGGGTGCTCGACAAGTTGGAGCGTGGCGCTCGGGTTGCGGACGTGGGCTGCGGTCACGGAGCATCAACGATTGTGATGGCGCGGGCATTCCCGAATTCGACCTTTACGGGATTTGACTATCATGAGCCTTCGGTTGAGCGAGCACGCCAAGCGGCGCGCGATGCTGGGGTCGCGCAGCAGTGTCAGTTCGAGGTTGCCGATTCCAAATCTTTTCCTGGCGAGGACTATGACCTAGTGGCGTTCTTCGACTGCTTGCACGACATGGGTGATCCGGTCGGCGCGGCCAGACATGTGTTTGAATCGCTGGACGCCGACGGCACATGGCTGATTGTTGAGCCTTTCGCGAACGACACGGTCGAGGAAAACCTCAATCCCGTGGGACGGATTTTCTACGCCGCTTCGACGATGATCTGCGTGCCACATTCGCTGAGTCAGGATGAAGGCTTGGCGTTGGGGGCTCAGGCGGGAGCAACTCGCCTGCGCGAGGTGGTGACGACCGGAGGCTTCAGTCGCTTTCGAACTGCTGCGACGACGCCTTTTAATCTGGTTCTGGAGGCTCGCCGTTAATGCGGTTGGCCCAAGGGGTCGGGAGTCTTTTTCAGGTCGGCG
>JAYVSP010000818.1:0-6092 GCA_043775215.1 Planctomyces sp.
CGCCGCACCGCTACCTTTTGGTTGCGGCTCCGCCGCGTCGTTTAACTGCAACGCCATCGGCGTGCGCGCTCCGGTATGTCCGCGTCATCTCAACGCGCACGCCGATGGCGTCGCGGTTAAACGACTCACCGCCGAGCGCGGACTTCGACTTGGCTCGTGATGTGGCCTTCGGCTTCGTAGTACTCAGACGTCCGCTCTTGCGACTGGATTTGTCCAACGATCCGTGCGACTGCTTCCGCGATGTTGACGCACTTCGGCCCTTTGATGCCGAGCGTCCGCACCGTCACTTTGCCTGCGGGGCTGATTTCGATTTCGATCTCTTCGGCCATGATATTCCTTTGGAGATTGGGCACTCTTGCCCATCGGCCGGTCGGGCAAGAGTGCCCAACCTACGAAATGTTCCGCACGCGAATCTTCACCGTGCGGTCCGCAGTCACTTCTTCGTGGACGATCGGCATGTGGCGTTGTTTCAGTTCCGTGACGACGCGGTGATAGACGTACTGCTGCGTCACGACGCCCATCAGATTCTCGCCGTACTCGCAAAGCTGAGCCTTCGAGTAGCCGGTTCCCTCCATGCAGACCTTAAGCGCGCCGCGAGGGTCTCGCGAAAACGTGGCTTTGATGCCGTTTTTCTCGATGATCATTTCCTCCGCCGTACCGGCGGCGTCGGCGAGGATTTCGCTGTTCTCGGCTTCAATCTCCGCTCGGTTGACTGTCGAGGATCGCGCCGACCCGCGAGCTTGACCAGAGTCGCTTGCCGCCGCGCTCGCCAGAGAAAACCCCAGTGCGCCGGCCGCACCCATCACGGCCGCGGAGATCACCGACCAATTCGCAATGATTAACGGAGTCACGACGATCACACTGCTCATGGCTTTTCCCTTCGCCCAGTCTTATGGAAGCTTCGGCAACTTGGCTTTCAAGTCCGCTTCGATGCGTGACAATTCCTCAATGCTCAGTGCGTTCAGCGTGTCCGTCGACGACGTCGGGTGTCCCAACAACATCCCGAGGATTTTGATGGCTCCAACCAATTGTCCTTCCGCACGGCCTTCCGCACGGCCTTCCGCACGGCCTCGTTCTAGGCCTTGTTCGAGGCCCTCTTCCATGCGGGCTTGTTCGTCGCGCCAGTACTTCAAACGAGCCTGGTACAGTTCATGTTCGGTTTCATCGAGACTGATCATGTGCAGCTCCTGAATCGCTTTGTGAATCGCGGGCAGCTTGAGGCATGCGGGGATAATTTCCGGATCGATGTTCTTGGCCTCACGGAGAAAGAATAACCACTGCTCCAAGGGAGTCACCACCGCATCGGCAGTTGCGGTGAATTTTGGGATTTCCAGGATGTGTATTTCCAAATCCGGGCAGAGCACGTGACCCGCCTCATCGAGCACTCGAAAACGCGAGTGGTATCCCTCCACGTCAGGAAACACGACATAATCCGCGAAGCAGATCACTACGGTCGGCTTCAAAGTCGTGTAGGACTTTCCCTTCTCCAACTGCGCGGCGTAAGTGACGGACCAGTAGTACAACAACCGCTGAGTCATTGCTCGCAGCGCGAGCATTTGCATCTCGACATTGAAAATCTCGCCCGACGTCAAGCGTGCCCGGACATCCACGATCGAGAGCTTGTCATTGGCGGTATCCCGATCGTTGAACGGGCTGAGCAATTCCAACTCGTTAATTTCCGCAAACTTCGTCTTTGCCAGCACGGCCTCCAGAACCGACGCCAGGATGTCCTCATTCCCTTCGCGCCCGTAGACGCGTTTGAAGGCGAAATCCACTCGGGGATCAATGTCGAGTATCACAAATGCCTCTTGGATCGAAATTAGGTAAGTTCGAGAGTCGAGAAAGTGGCCGCATGAATTCTGGTATCACAGTTCGATCTTCCGCCGCACCTCGTCCATCGTCCTCGCAGCCGTGACTGAGGCCGGGCGTGCTCGGCCGTTGGACCATTCGCGGAGGCGGTTGAGTTCTTCGGGCATGGTCTTCGACAATGGCACCGATTCTTGCAACGTGAGACGGATCGTGTCCGTGTTGAGGTCTATCTTTTGGCTGAAGGCGTCGAACAGCGAGGCCACGATGACCTCTTCAATCTCCGCGCCGCTGAAGCCTTCGCTCAGGCGAGCGAACTCGGCGACGTCAAACTTCTCCGGGTTGCGGCCGCGGCGCTTGATGTGAATGCGAAAGGCATCGAGCCGTTCCTCTTCGGACGGCAAGTCCACGAAGAAGATTTCGTCCAGACGGCCTTTCCGCAGTAGTTCGGGAGGTAATTGACTGATGTCGTTGGCCGTCGCAATCACGAAGACCGGCGTTGTCTTCTCCGAGAGCCACGTCAGCAAGGTGCCGAACACGCGCGACGCGGTACCGCCGTCGTTGCCCGCCGAGCCGACTGCTCCGGCGAACGCTTTATCGATTTCGTCGATCCACAGGATCGCCGGTGCGACGCTTTCCGCCGTTTGAATCGCGCGGCGCATGTTCTCTTCACTCGATCCGATCAAGCTGCTGAACAGCCGGCCGATGTCGAATCGCAAGAGCGGCAGCTTCCACATCGCCGAGACCGCTTTCGCGCACAAACTTTTCCCGCAGCCTTGCACGCCCAGCAGCAAGACCCCTTTTGGTGCTGGCAGGCCAAATCGAGCCGCGCGATCGGAAAACGCGATCGACCGTTTTTGAAACCACTGCTTGAGATTGCGCAACCCGGCGACGTGCCCGAAGCCTTCTTGCGTTTCGTAGTATTCCAGCAGCCCACTCTTTTTGATGATCTGCTGCTTCTCGCTGAAGACGATGCTGATGTCATCGGCGTCGATTTTGCCGTCGAGCACCAGCGTTTTCGCGAAGACATTCTCCGCCTCTTTCAGCGTCAGCCCGCGAGCCGCATTCAACAGCCGCTCGCGCGATTCCGGGTCGAGGTTGATCTTCACCTGCGGGTTGTCTTTCACGTCGTCCACGATGCGGTCGAGCAATTGTCCGAAGTCGTCCGTGTGCGGCAGATCGAAGTCCAGGACAGTGACGTCTTTGGTCAGTTCGGGCGCGATCCGCAGCAGCGGCGAGACAATCACGATCGACTTGTATGTGTCACGCAGGTGATACGCGACGTCTCGCAGTCGGCGCAGCACGCTCATGTTGCAGCGCTGGTCGTCCGTAAAATGATGAAAGTCCTTGAAGAGATAAATCGCTGGCTCAAGCTGATCAACCACCGCGTCGAGCGCCGCGATCGGGTCGGTTGAGTTGTTCCCCGCTTTGGATCGCGATGGCTCATTGCCCGCCTTGACGATCCCTTGCGTCAGCGTCCACGTGAACAGTTTCTTGTTGCGCGCGTCCGCAATACGCCGCAGACATCGCTCGACCCGCTCCTCTTCCCAACTGACGACGTAGATGATCGGATATCGTGCGCGGATCAAGACTTCCAACTCTTCGGCCGGCGATGGCTTGCCATTGGTCAAGTTCGGCGCACTGGCGGGCGGGCGCGGTCCCGAAATGGCCGTTGGTTTGGTTGAAGCAATCGTCGCTTTGGGAGTTGTCGCAGGAACCGAGGGCACGCTCATTCGGAAGATCCTTCCAGCGCCACGGACGATTGTCCGACGAGATGTGTTTCGCGGATGAAATCTTGATCTTGGAGCCGACAAAGCGAAAGGCTGCTCAATCGCCGTTGCAGGCCATCGTCGGCCCAACCCAACTCGGCCAGCAGCCGCAGCAATTCCTCCGACGCGCCAAACACAAACAGCCGTCCATCCGGCTGAATAGTGATCTCGCTGATGGTGGTCTCATCGGAAATGAAGTCGGGAAGTGACATGGTTTAACTCGGTTGCGTTACACGATGACATTCAAACCCATCGACCGAGCCAATGAAAGTGCGCGTCGGCCTTCATCCGGAGCGAGCACACGATTCAGGTCGGTGTGCCGCGACGCTTGCCATTTCGGAAGGTATCCGTCCCGCACGCTCAGCTTCACCGCCGGCAAATGCTGTTGGACCCATTCCAAGATCGGCACAAAGCAGCATTGCTCGTGGCCGGGCAACAACAGATGCCGGACGATCAAGTCGGCCTGCTCCGCTACGATGCACAGGTTGCGAGTCACGATCTCGCAGTACCGCTCCACCCCAGCGATTCGCCGCGCACAGTCGTCGTTGCCAAATTTGAAGTCGGCGACAAAGACGTCTACGACATCTCGCAGCAGGTCGAAAGCTTCCGGAGAACCGAAGAAATCTGACTTCCACACAATTGGCGGCAGATCATCCGCATCTGCCATGACACGCAGGATTGCCGGCAAGTGAATCGTTGGCTCGCCGCCGACCCACTGCACGTTGCGAGCTCCTCGCTGTCGCCCCCACTTCACGGCCTCGGCAAAGAACGACGAAGTCAATGACTGGCCGCGATGCGGATCAAAGGCATTCGCTTCGGCGATGCAGAACGCGCACCGCAAATCACAGCCAGACAAGTAAAACAGATGCGACGGAATCAACTCCGACTCTTCACCCACTTCAATCCGATGCCGAAACACGCGCGGCGTTGCGTCTGCCTTGCACGGGCCACGCTCACCCGCAATTCGATTGGCTTTACAACGATGCTCGCACAACTCGCAACGAACGTAATGTTCGTCCGCCTTGGGGAGCGTTCGCTGAAGAATCTGCTGCCGGTTCATGTCTGGTATCGAACAGGTACGACGAATCGAAAGTGACGACAAATGCATGACAGAGCAAATTGAATTGGCGGAGTTTACGTTGTCGGTGGCAGGTGATGTCCCATTTTGTCTCGCTTCGTCGCCATGTACTTCTCGCGATGTTCGTGGGGCGGGGCGATGATCGGGACTTGTTCGACGACGTGCAGATCCCACGTCTCTTCAAACGATTCCAGCTTCTTGGGGTTGTTGGTCAGGATGCGGATTTTGCTCAGGCCGAGATCCTTCAGGATTTGCAGGCCGATCATGTAGTCGCGCAGGTCTGCCTTGAATCCGAGCTTGTGATTCGCCTCGACGGTGTCCAACCCCTGATCTTGCAGTTGATACGCCTTGAGCTTCGCCACCAATCCGATACCGCGCCCTTCTTGCGGCAGATAGACCACCGCGCCGGCGCCCGCTTCCGAAATCATGTGCATGGCCATGTGAAGCTGATCGCCGCAGTCGCAGCGCAGCGAGTCGAGTACGTCGCCGGTGAAGCAACTGGAGTGCATGCGGACGAGTGGAGCCTCGACGGATTTTAGATCGCCCCAAACCAGAGCGAGCGGTTCTTGGTCTTCATGTTCGACGCGGTAGGCGATGACCGTGACGCGCCCATATTCTCGCAACTCGATCGGGACTTCGACCTCGCGCGTGACGAGCCGTTCGCGCAGCCGGCGGTGACGGATCAACTCCTCAATCGTGATGATCGGGATGTTGTGCTTCTCCGCGAGTTCATCCAGCTCCTCACGATCGGCCATGCCGGCGTGTTTTTGACTGAGGATTTCGATCAACACGCCGACCGGCTTGAGTCCGGCGATGCGCAGCAGATCGACTGTCGCCTCGGTATGACCGGCTCGTCGGAGGACGCCTCCTTCTTTCGCCAGCAACGGCCAGATGTGACCGGGGCGGATGAAGTCGGCCGAGACGGAATTCGGATCAGACAGTCGGTGAATCGTTCGTGCTCGGTTATCAGCACTGACACCGGTGCCGGCTGTTTTGTGATCAACGGGCGTGAGGAATGGCGTGCGATTCGGCGAGGAGTTCGATTCGACATCCACGATGTGGCTCAGCCGCAGCCGGTCCGCGACATCGCGCGTCAGCGGCACGCACATCACGCCTCGGCCGTGTGTCAACATAAAATCGACTTGCTCCGCCGTAATCGTCTCGGCGGCACCGACGAAGTCTCCTTCGTTCTCACGATCGGACGGATCCACCACGATAATCAACCGCCCGGCCTGCAACGCAGCGAGAGCGTCGTCAATGGTGTTGGCCCGAGTTGTCATGATGGGAAGTCCTTGTGTTTTGTATTCTGCGGCACGAGATCCAGAATGCGATGTCGCCAATCACAGTAACCCGAAGCGTGAGTTTTGAAGTTGCGCTGTCGTCCTGGCCCAAAGGGCAAAAACTCGATAGCCCAGGGCAGAGCGGAGCGGCGTCAGCCG
>JAYVSP010000819.1:0-3247 GCA_043775215.1 Planctomyces sp.
TCCGGGGAGAGGGTTAGGGAGAGGGGTTTTTCGGAGTTCACTGACGACTGCCGATCTGCTACTGGGAACGTGTTGTAACTGAAACAACGCGATCTCCCCTCTCCCTAACCCTCTCCCCAGAGAACCGGGGCGAGGGGACCAGAAAGCGTGCGGAGTTCGCCACCGTATTGGATCTAAACGCTCTGTCGTCTACCCTTTGACTCTATCCCGGCCCACTGTCTTGTCCTCCGTTTTCCGTCCCAGTCCAGCATTATCCGTTATCCATCTTCCTGTTCTCGGTCGTCCGTCGTCGGTTCGTCTTTTGTAGTCCATTCCTTCATCCCCTGTCCTCTGCCTCCGGACTTCTTAAACTCTCATCATGCAAAATCTCTGTCTCACGATCGCTCGATTCGCGTTGTCGGCCTGGATTGGCGCGGCGGCGCTTTTTGTCGTCACCTCGGTGCGCGAAACCACCTCGCCAGCGTTTGATTCACTGATCAAGAACCAACTCGCCGCTTTGAGGTTTCCGCCTTATTACCTGTTTGGTTTCGTGCTCGTCGGATTGGGATTCGTGAGCGGGACAATCGGCCTGAGACGCGCAACGTCTCGCTGGCGCTGGGGCCTGTTCGTGGGAACGTCCGGTCTTGCCTTGCTGCTGATGGCGATCGACTACATTGCGATCTTTCAGCCGTTATACGCATCTGTGACTCGGCCGGACGGCGTTCGCGATCAGCGATTCATGGAGCTGCATCGTGCCTCGACTCAAATTAACTTCACCGATATTTCCCTCTGTGCAGTCGCGGCGATCCTCGCTTGCTGGCCAAATCGGAAGACAGATTGAGGTCGTTGATTGATTTCAACGCAAAGACGCAAGGCCGCAATGATCTACAAGGTGTGACTGGTAAATTGTGGGAGTACCGGCCGGACATCTTCATTGCTTTACCCCATTCCCTTGCCACTAAAAAGTGCGTGCGAACTGGCAAGGGAATGGCGGCAAGGGAATGAAGACAATTGGATTCCGGACAGTGCCATTGCCGCGATCTTTTGCTTCTTTGAATTTGAAAAACCGCTCAGTTCAATTCCCATCGAAGAAACATTCCCATGGGCACGACACTGCCGCTCAAGACGCTGGCGCAAATCTGTCGCTCGCTGAGCACGATGCTGGAATCCGGCATTGAGGTGCGGCAGGTGTTCAAGCTGGCGGCGAATAAATCGAGTACTCCGCGGTGTCGCGAGGCGATGGCCGATATCGCCATGCGGCTCGCGCAAGGCGATGAGGTCTCCGTTGCCATGCGAGAGCAGGGGGGGACGTTCCCCGATCTGATGATCGACATGATCGAGATGTCCGAAACCAGCGGCGCTTTGCCCGAAGTGCTGACGCATCTGGCCGACCACTACGAAAACAATTTGCAGCTTCGCCGGTCGTTCGTGTCGCAGATTTCCTGGCCCATGCTTCAGCTTGTCGCCGCTGTGTTGATCATTGCGTTGTTGATTGTGCTGATCGGCATGATCGGCGGCGATGGGCCGGGAGGACCGAATCTTAAAACGCTGCTGTTCGGTCTGTCGGGCGTGAGCGGTGCCATCATCTGGCTGACCTGCACCTTTGGCAGCGCGGTGATGTTGTGGATCGGCTATCAAGTCTCGATCCGGTTGTTTGCGGCGAAGCGCGTGCTCGATCCGCTGTGGTTGCGAGTCCCGGTGCTTGGTACCTGCTTGCGGTCGTTCGCGATCGCGCGGTTTTCCTGGGCGTATTATCTCACCCAGCAAACGGGCATGACCGTCGATCACAGCTTGATCGCCAGCTTGAAAGCGACGAACAACGGAGCCTTCCAAAACGCCGCTCCCGAACTGATTGGCCGAATCCGCGAAGGCGAAGACTTCTCGACCACACTCGCCGCGAGCGGCCTGTTTCCGGATGATTACCTGCACATGGTCTCAGTCGCTGAGACGTCGGGCACGGTGCCGGAGATGCTGCATCGGCTCAGTCCGCAATTCGAGGATCAAGCCCGCCGCAGTTTGAAAGCGTTGACCGCGATGCTCAGTTGGCTGGTCTGGCTGATGGTCGCGGGGTTCATCATTTTCTTCATCTTCCGGTTCTTTCTGTGGTACGTCAGCATGATTAACGACGCCGTTCGCGGAGCCGGCGGTTGAGCCCGGAGGGACTGAATACGAACCGAATCTCTGGGGTTGTGGGCTCGTCCATGCACTCAAGATTCCGGCAGTAAAAGTTCCGAAGACTGAGCCGAGCGTGTTCCTGGTTGCGGCAAGTTGTCGGCCGCGCGGAAGGTGAATACGGCCGAGTATTTGGTCTGTGTCGTGTGGTTGCGGCTCGCGGCGTGAAGTGTTTTGCAATGGAAGAACAGTACGTCGCCGGGAGAGAGTTCCACCGGCACCGCAGTCTTGATGACTTGTTGGTTGTCCGGCAAGTCGTCGCGGAAGAACTGCTCCGCGTCGAAGCCTGAGCGGTCCAAGTTCATTTGATGTGAGCCGGGAATGACTCGCAGGCAGCCGTTCTCGACACGTTCTGGCACCAGCGAGATCCATACACTGATCAGTTCGGGACGCTGATAGGCCCAGTAGCGAATGTCTTGGTGCCAACCGGTGTCGCTGCTGAATTTCGGCTGCTTGGTCATGATGCAGTTGTGGTGCGCCAACGGCATGACGACGCGTGGGCCGAGCAAATCGGCGAGCCGATCGGTGAACTCGCGATCGCTCAGCCATTGGGTGAACACGAAATCTCGCGAGTGTGCCTGTTTCAATCGCCGAATTGTGCGGCCACCGTCGGCCACCAGCGACGGAGGAGCACCGGGGTAGTGCAACTCGGCTTCGTACTCGACCGGCCCAATCTCGCGCTGCACACCGTCCAGCGTCACGGCGAGCATCTGTTCGCGGACCGCTACGGGAATGAGCTGCCGGACGACAAGAAATCCATCACGCTGAAACTGTTCCCACTCGGCCACGGTCAGACGCCGTAGAGTTTCGCGGGACGGCGCGGCCGGTGTTGGAGTGGAATCGAGTCGGTCGTCGGCAGTGTCCATGAGCATCGGCAATCGGTCAAACAAAAGGGAGTGATCGCGAGAGACATCGTCTTGCTTGCCGAATGGCGCTGCAAGGGATCGAATTGTCGCCTCCGCAACCCAATTCGTCATTCGTCATTAGGTATTCCGCTAGGCTCATTCGGTAATCCAGGGAGGTCACTTCGGGGAATATGTTTGCCACCGATGAAACACGGATTGAACACGGATCAGGACAGGAGGCAGGGAATTGG
>JAYVSP010000820.1:0-4879 GCA_043775215.1 Planctomyces sp.
TGTTTCTGAACGAATTCCTATGAAGACTCACCGGCGTGTTGC
The DNA here is from genome assembly GCA_043775215.1 of Planctomyces sp. GTDB lineage: Bacteria > Planctomycetota > Planctomycetia > Planctomycetales > Planctomycetaceae > SXKJ01. Next base: position 43 of record JAYVSP010000820.1, read on the forward strand.
GACAACCATTCCTCGAGATCGCTGACTGTCCGAATTTGGCCATACACATCGCAGAGATTGTTCGCGGCGGTTTCCAACAATTGTTCCAACTGCTTTCGGACGCGGGCCGGAAGGCGACCACACTTCTGCTTCAGAATGCGAACTATCAGGTCAGCTTGGCGGCGTGCTCTACCGCGTGCTTCATCCTCTGCTTCACTTTGTGCTTGAAGGTATCGTTCGACGGACGTGACGTAGGGCATCTCTGAATCCTTTTCAAATGAGGCCAGTTTTTTGGCGAAGGCGAGTTCCAAGTCGGGACGTAAGTGCATCATCCTCTGACGTGTTGCGACAACCAGTCTTCCAGATCGCTGAGCGTTCGCATTTGGCGAAGCACATCGCAAAGGTTGTATGCGGCCGATTCGGACAATTGTTCCACCTGCTTTCGGACACGGGAGGGCAAGCGTCCACACTGCTGCTTCAGAATGCGAACCATCAGCTTGGACTGGCCGATAGCTTCACCACGCGCTTGAGCCAGACGTTCGACTGAGGTGACGTAGGGCATTTCCAGCTCCTTTTCGAGTATGGCCAGTTTTTTGGTGAAGGCGACTTCCAAATCCATTCTGAGGTGCATCATCCAGTCGATCAATCGAAACAATTCGCGAATCTCGTCTTTGCTGAGCTTCAGATCATACAAGCGGCGGACCAGTTTCCATTTGGCCTTGGCGCGTGCTGGCGGATTGTCGGCGGTTCGCAGAGCCTCAATTTGTGCCCGCGCCAGCACGACGGGTAACGACCAATCTTCCTTCCAATCGCTTTCCAGCCGCGTGACCAATTTGCAAACAGGAAACCGATGATGGGCGAGGAAACCACCGAATTGAAACAGATTCTCGGTCGGCAGCCAATTCGGATCCAGGTCTCCCAAGATCGCCAGCGTTACGACATGCTGTTTCAGGGTGAAACGCAAACCGCAATTGTAGTCAGTCAGTCGCTCTTCGAAGTCTTTCTGCCAGGACGATTGAAACTCGATATGAATCAGTATCCGTTGCGAGTCGCCGCTGAGCAAACGGACTTGCACCAGCAAGTCCACGGCACGGTTCTTCGATTTCACGCGTCCGATGACCTGACTGATTTCCTTGTCGAGCCATTTCGGTGGTTCCGACCAATCGATCAACCCCGCGATGTCGGGAAAGTACATCATCATGAAGACTTTGAAGTACAGGGGTAATGCCTCCTTCCAGGCACCGTCAAAGTCGCTGTTGTGCTCCGGCGCGTTGCGTTTTGACCGTCGCTTCGCGGTGCTTTTTGGAGTCATCGAATTCCTTCCAACAAAGCGACCGCATCCAGTCCGCATTCGCGGCGGTGAAACTTCTGAGACCCATAACGCCCCGATGGATATCCCAACGCCGTCCGCTGGACGAATCGCCGCGGCACACAACCGCGAGCCAGCAACTCGGCGGCCAGCATCATTCCCACGCCCCCTTGAGCCGTATGTTCCTCGGCCACGCACAACACATCGGAGCTTTGAATGTCCGTAAGCAACTCGACTGGCAAGGCGCTGATCGGCAACTCGGACAGACACCACAAATTCGGCCGCGAGTTCTCGGGCAATTCCGAACACGGCTGCCAGACAGAACCGGCGAGAGGCCCCACAGCAATCAAGGTTGCGTTTCGGCCGGTCACGAGCTTGCGCCATGCCGCAAAGGGAGGCACCGCCCAGCCGCGCGGTTCCTCGCCGAGACCCAGCCGCAGATACGACGGAGTCTGAACGGTCATCAATTCGGAAATCACGGGCGCGACATCGGCATCAAACGCCGGGATGTAGACTCGAAGTCCCGACAGCGTCAGCAATGTGCCGTAATCCTCCAGCGCATGATGCGTGCTGCCCATCACGCCGTAGCCGTAACCTCCGCCATTGCCGACCAACACGACCGGCAGTCCGTGCAGACAAATGTCGTTGCGAATCTGCTCGAACGGCCGAGCGTAAATAAACGGCGCGATGCTGTACGCCCACGGTCGCAACCCCCTGCCGAGCCAAACCGGCCGCGACCGACACCATATTCTGCTCGGCCACACCCGCGTTGATGAACCGAGTCCCCAATGCGTCGCGCAACGGTTCCAGCGCGCGGTAACCCAAGTCGCCCGTCAAGAAGACGAACTCACGAATCCCCGCATGCGCGACCAAACTTTGGCAGAAGGCGTTTCTCATCCGTTGCTCACCTCCCGCAGAGCCTGCTCGTATTGTTCCACAGACAGAGGCAAGTAATGCCACTCCATGCGATGTTCCATGAACGACACGCTCTTGCCTTTCACCGTATTGGCGACGATCGCCAGCGGCCCGTCCGTCGATCGTTCGTGAAACGCCGCCGCCAATGCGACAGGATCGTGGCCATCGACTTCGAGCGTCCGCAAACCGAACACCCGCAATCGCTCGGCCAGCGGCGACAGGTCGGCCACCTCTTGAGTTGTCCCGAAACCTTGCAACCCGTTGAGGTCAACAACAAGCGTCAAGTTAGTCAGCCGCTGATGCCGCGCGAAGATCAGCGACTCCCACGTCGAGCCTTCGTTCCACTCACCGTCCGACGTGACGCAGTACACCTGCCCCGGCTCGTCAAGCAGTCGTTTGCCCAACGCCAATCCCGCCGACAAACCCAGGCCATGTCCCAGACTTCCCGTGGCGAATAGAATCTCGTCAATGCCGCGCGCCGGTGGATGACCACTCAATCGCGTGCCGTCCCGATGAAACGTCTTCAGGTCGTCGTCGTTCAAACGTCCCAACGTCCACAGCGTAATATAGAACGCTCCCGCCGCGTGACCCTTCGATAATACGAACTGATCGTCGGCAGTCATCACGTCATGATGCAGCGTGAGCAACAGGTCTAGCGCCGAAAGATTGCCGCCCAGATGTCCCACTCCGCTTTCATGGTGCATCTGCAACAGACGTTGCTTCGCCAGTTCTCTGGGTGGCAATGTGGGACGAGAGTTCATAATTCGTGCGCTGTTTTATTAAGAAGATTGTGAGAATCCCAACCAACAATCGCTCAACAATCAAGTGCGGCCGTGAAACGCCGAGGTCAACGAATGACCTGCCAGATGGTCACAACCGAATTGAGGCTCTGCCAAGCCGGCCGAACAACGTGAGCCGGAGATGTTCGCAATTTTGAATCTTGGAACTCCACCAAGTGCGTTGCTGGAGTGTTCCGCAGTAACTGCTCGAACCGCTCATCGTCCGTGGTTTGAAACAATTGCTCGATCAACTTGGACCGTGAAACAACCGACTTCTTGACAGGCAATAACGGATCCAGCACCTTGCTCGCGGGCAAATAATCCAAATACGACCGTCGCCCAGCCAATCCTGCCCACTTGGCCATGTTGGTCTCCAGTTTGTTCGTCAGCAGCACGGCGTCGGCAGGCAATTCTCGGCGACAGAATTCCCAGGCAGCGACTTCATCCGCCGTGATGACCGCCGTGTGGCAACAGACTTGTTCCTGAGAAGCACTCGGCGGCCGGACCATCTGCCAAATCACGACAGGCAGCGTCGCCAAACAAAACAGCCCCACCGACCGGTGTCGGAGGAACCTCACTCGCTCAAGCAAGACTGCGATGATACGCCAAACGCCGACGGCAACACACGGTAGCGCGAACCAGCCGAAATGCAACAAAATCTGGCCGCCCACAGAATACCCATCGTAGTCCATGGCCAACGTCGCGGAGGCAAACACGGAGACCACCGCGAGGAACGCCATGCCATACAAGATGCCGCGGTCTTGTGGATTCCGCCAAGCTCCGCGCACATAGACCACCAGTGCCAACAACATCGGCAGGCCCAGCATATTCAAGGCGACGAACATCGACAGCGTCAGCATCTGCCAACTCCAGCCAAATGCGTGTGAATCACCGAGCATGAGATGCAGCAACTCAAAACACGTCTGTGCTCCAGGCCAATCCTGAAAAAACTTCGTGAGAAATCCAACTCCATTGTTGCCGATTCTCAGCGTCTGGCTGGTGGGCAGATAGGCGGGCAGTTTCATCTCCCCAAACTGCAACAGCGCAACGGAAACCGCGATCGCCAAAATCCCGATTAACTGCCAACGACGATGCCGCACGGCCATCACGACGAACGAGCAACCAACCAACGCGAAAATCACGATGAAACACTGCACGCGAAATCTCAACAACAACGCAGCCAGCAAGGCCGTGACCAACGCCACATGCAGACACGAGCGTCCTTCCCGCACTGAGCGCGAAACTCTCACCAACCCCAGCAAGACGCCGAAAACAATCGTCACACCGTAAAACATTTGAGGACTCGTCAGCAAAGTCGGCTCGATCGTGCTGCTCGATTGGGGCCAGACCGTGAAATAGAACAGGCGAATGTCGTTGGGCCACAGCATCGGCGTCGGAATCGCTCCCACAAACAATAGCCACAGCCCCGTCAATCCCGCGGCCCGACAGCCTCCCAGCTCTCGTGAAAGACAAAACACAAGACCGCAGCAGAGCACCACGAGTGCCGAATAGCCCACGACCAAATGGCTCCGTAGTAGATCAGTCTCGCCGCTCGCTTGACTAAAGAGCGCGAGCGTGAGATGCGGCAGACTGTGGTACGCACGCTCGCGAACACCAGAGCGATACGGGCAATCCGCCGGAGGACAATTGCGGGTCAATTCATACGCCAGCGATGTGAAATAAGTCTGGTCTCCATTGAGCACATAGCGCACATCACCCCGATTCCCAACGGGCTCAAAGGGTCGCTGATAGCGAGCAGTCACGCACAACGATGCCACAATCAGCGCCAACAATGCCCAGTCAGGTCGCCAGAAACGAAGTCTCGCCATCCATTGATTGATCTTCAGATTGAGAT
>JAYVSP010000821.1:0-5417 GCA_043775215.1 Planctomyces sp.
CTTCAACATTTCGTGTTTCACTCGAAATCAGAGTCCGTGTTTGACGGGCAGGTTAAAAACCTGCCCCACGACTGCGACCTCGCTTTTTTCAAGATTAGCATGCCCTGACTAACTAAATGCTTGCGCGAGTTGACGTCGCGACGTCGCGGTCTTACGAATGCCCGCTTGCAGCGCCGCCGAGTTTGGCGGCCGAACGACATCCCCTTCCAAGGAGGCATCATGAGACGAGAGTGGTCTTGGTCGAACATGGTCATTGTGGTTTTGAGTGTGCTGGCCGCGAGCAGTCTGGCACAGGCCGACGTCAAATTACCGAAGGTCATTGCGAGCCACATGGTCTTGCAACAAAAGATTCCGCTGCCGATTTGGGGCACGGCCGATCCAGGCGAGGATGTGACGGTGTCGCTCGGCGACAACACGGCGTCCACGAAAGCGGGCTCGGACGGGAAGTGGTCGGTCAAACTGAAGGAGATATCCGCCGGTGGGCCGCATGAGTTGATCGTCAAAGGGAAAAACGAAGTCAAGCTGACTGATGTGCTGATCGGCGAGGTGTGGGTCGCGTCGGGACAGTCCAACATGGAATGGTCGGTGGCCGCATCGGCCAATCCGCAGGAAGAGATCGCGGCAGCCAAGTATCCGAGCATCCGATTGTTTCACGTCAAGAAGACTCCGGCGGTGGCTCCGGCCGCTGAAGTGGTGCTCGATCGCGAATGGTCCGAATGTTCGCCAGCCACGATCGGCAATTTCTCCGCGGTCGCCTACTTCTTCGGACGGCATCTCCAAAAAGAGTTGAATGTGCCAATCGGGCTGATCAACACCTCGTGGGGTGGCACGGCGATCGAACCGTGGACGCCGATCGCCGGCTTCGATTCGGTCGAATCGCTGAAGCAAATCGGCCAGGCGGCGAAAGCTCAGCAAGAGAATCCAGGCGACGCGAAGCCGAATCACGGCGCGCCAACGCAACTCTACAACGGCATGGTCCACGCACTGGTGCCGTTCGGCATTCGTGGAGCAATCTGGTATCAAGGCGAATCGAACCGCGGACAAGGCGTGGCCTATGAGCAGCGGATGCACGCGCTGATCAACGGCTGGCGCAGCGTCTGGGGTCAGGGGGACTTCCCGTTCTTGTATGTGCAGCTTGCGCCGTACAAATATGGGCCGACCGATCCGCAGTTTCTGTTGCCGCAGATTTGGGAGGCTCAGACCAAAGTGCTGGGCATGAAGAACACCGGCATGGCGGTGACAACCGACATCACAAATCTGACCGATATTCACCCGATGAACAAACAAGATGTCGGCAAGCGTCTGGCGTTGTGGGCGTTGGCAAAGACCTATGGCAAGTCCGACTTGGTCTATTCCGGCCCGTTGTACAAGTCGATGAAGGTCGAAGGAAACAAGGTCCGCATCGAGTTTGATCACGCTGGCGGGTTGAAATCTCGCGACGACAAGCCGCTGTCATGGTTCACGATCGCCGGCAAAGAGGGTGACTTTGTGGAGGCCACCGCGACGGTTGACGGCAACTCGGTGGTGGTCAGCAGCGACAAGATCACCGAACCGGCCGCCGTCCGCTTCGGCTGGGATCAGCTCGCCGAACCGAACCTGATGAACGCCGCAGGTCTCCCCGCCTCGCCGTTCCGCACGTCGCGATAGCTTCTTACGCCACAAACCAGACCGCTCGGCGGCCCTGCCTGCCGAGCGGTTTTTCAATTACGATTCGGCATCATGTCTGAGCCGTCTGGTCGTCCCAATCCTTCTGAGAAACCCGCCTGGTTGCGCGGTACGGCGGTGAAAGGGACGGCGGTTCAAGGCACACCGAATGAGGCGGAATCAACGACCGGCTCGCCCGCCATCATTGAATCCGGTGCAGTCGCCTCACCGCTGCCGAAGCCAAAGCGGAAACCGGCCGCACCCGCCAAGCGAACTGCTCCGACTGGTCCGCGAGTGGAGGAGATCAACGCGACTCCGAAATCCAGCCGCTCGATTCTGCGGATGCTCTTGTCGTTGAGCGGCGATGCGGCCGCCGGTCGCTCGGACCTGAATTTCAAGGATTGGTTGCGGCATTGGTGGACGACCAATCGCACGGGCCTGCTGACGAGTTTGGGGCTGCACGGTTTATTTTTGGCTCTGTTCGGATTGTGGATGCTGCCGCGCAGTCCCGACATCCAACACTTGTTCATTGAAGCCGGATGGAGCTCGATGGAATCGGCGATGTCTAAGGCGGCGATGGAGCAGCCGGCTCAGATCAACGTGAAGTTGACTCCGGTGGCCATCGGCAGCGGATCGGAGAACACACCTTTCGGTCGGCCTGATGCGAAAGAGCCTCCGAGCGGCGCGACGCCCGCCAGTTCCAAGACTGGAGCCGGATTGGTTGGCGTGAATCCGGTCGGCGTTGGCAGCGCTTTGGGAGGACGATCGGGTGGCGGTGGCGGCGGTGGCCGAGGCGGGATTTGGCAAGGGCTGGGCGTCGGCACGAAACCGCAGACCGGCATCGGCGCGGGATTGGGTTGGCTCGTTCGCCAGCAAGAGAAGGGAGGCAACTGGAAACTGCATGAAGGTTATCCCGACGCGGGCGAGCGAACGATTCGGACCGATGCGGGCGCGACCGCACTCGCGCTGTTAGCATTTCTAGGCGATGGGCACACAACGACCGAGGGACAGCACGCGAAGGTCGTTGCCAAGGGAGTCGCGTTTCTAAAGTCGATCCAAAAGGCGAACGGCGACTTTCACGATCATGAAGAACTCGGCCGGCAGACGGCGTTTTACGCTCACTCACAAGCGACGATCGCGATGTGCGAGGCGTTCGCGCTGAGCGGCGATTTCTCGCTGAAAGCTCCGTGCGAGCGGGCGGTCAAGTTTTTGTTGCAGTCGCAGCATCCACAGAACGGCGGTTGGCGGTATCAGCCGCAGACGGGCGATTCGATGGGAGACCTGTCGGTCACGGGCTGGGCCTTGATGGCCTTGCATTCGGCGCGGATGGCGAAGATCGATGTTCCCTTCGACAACTTTGAACGCGCGTCGTTGTTCTTGGATTCGGTCTCGGAGCAGAATGGTTCACGCTACAAATATCAGCCGCACGATCCGGTCGAAAAAGTGTCGCCGGCCATGACGGCGGAAGGACTGCTCTGCCGACAATGGCTCGGCTGGCCGAAGGATCATCCACCGCAGCGCGAGGCGATTGAGTACTTGCTCTCGGAAGAGAACCGACCTTCGTGGTCTCCCGGCCGCCGCAACGTCTACGCTTGGTATTACACTGCTCAGGCCCTACACAACATCGGTGGCCCGAAGTGGGAGGCGTGGTATCAACACGTCAGTCAATTGATTCTCAGCAACCAATTGGCGGGTGGCGGCGAAGTCGGCGGAAGTTGGCATCCGAACAAGCCGCCGGGATCGAACGAAGAATACGCATCGAAAGGTGGCCGCCTGTATTTCACCGCCCTGTGCCTGTTGGTGCTGGAGACACCGATCCGCCACGCGGCGATTTATGAGAAGTGAGAATGGATCATGGAATGTGAGAAGTGTCAAAAACTCTGTTCGCGTTTTTCGGGTCGCTCGCGAAAACCCAACATGACAGGTTATGATGCCGCATGCCAAAGATGGCGGGAAATTCATGGCTAAGATCACGAAGGCAACGACGCATACCATTGGTGTCAAACCGTATTCGATGGCTCAATTACGCCAAATGACCTTGGAGTCGCGTCGCAAGGCGAAGCACAGAACGAAGCGGCTGCCGCGTGCGGTCTCGGTCGCGTGCGAGCCGAAATCGGGAGTGACCATTTCGATGGAAGATGGCTGTCGCGTCTTCATCCCGATGTCCGAGTTCCACGAACTGCGCGGCGCGAGCGATGGCGAGCTGCGGGATGTGATCTTGCGATTCAACGGCCTGTCGATCGAGTGGCCGCGACTCGACATGACGTTCGCCATCTGCGAGCGAGTCGCCGAATTGTTTGGCCTGCGCGTGCTGGTCAAGGATGAATTTGGCCGGCGTGGAGGTCAATCGACATCGCCCGCGAAAGCCGCAGCCGCACGCGCCAACGGCCGCAAAGGGGGACGGCCGCGAAAAACCACAACTGCTGTGAGAGCTTGAATCCTAAACTGATGACCAAGCAGAAAGAACCTCATGCACCTCGAAATCGAAAATCGAAAATCGAAAACCGAAAATCAGCCACGTCCTTGGTTGCTCAGCGAGATCAATTACGGCTACGTCAAACAGCATCCATATCAAGTCGCCGTCTTGCCGATGGGGGCGACCGAGCCTCACAACTTGCACCTGCCGTATGGGACAGATGCGTTCGAGGCCGAGGCCCTTGGCTCGCGCGCTTGCGAGCTGGCGTGGCAGCGCGGAGCGAAGGTCGTCATGTTGCCGCCCATGCCGTACGGGACCGAGACCAACATGATGGAATTCTCGATGGCGATGAATCTCAACCCGTCGACGCTGATGCGAGTCATCGCCGATTTGGTGGATTCGCTGGCCAAACACAAGGTCCACAAGGTGGTGATCTTGAACAGTCACGGCGGCAATGATTTCAAACCGGTGCTGCGCGAGTTGACTGACAAGACGCCGGTGAAGCTGTTTCTCTGCGAGTGGTATCGCGGAATGTCGGCCGATATCGGCAAGCAGATTTTTACGAACCCGGATGATCATGCCGGCGAAATGGAAACGTCGCTGATTCAATTTTTGAAGCCGCATCTCGTGGCGACGGATCCTGCGACCGGCAAACTGCTGGCGGATGACGGCTCGGTGGCGAAGTCTCGCTTTGACGCGGTCAACAACGGCTGGGTGTCGATCACGCGGCCGTGGCACCTGCTGACGACCAACAGCGGTTCGGGCAATCCGCATCAGGCATCTGCCGAAAAAGGCCGCACGTTTTTGGAAGCAGTCGCCGAACGATTCGCCAGTTTCTTGGTTGAGTTGTCGGCATCGCCTGTGGATGAGAAGTTTCCGTTTTGATTCTGACTAAGGACCGTTCGAGGAATTACTGTCACATGTAGCCGAACTCGTGAGAGTTCGGACCGAAGTCTCACGACTTCGGCTACGACAGTTAATTTTCGAACGGTCCTAACCCGAAGCGTGAGCTTTGAAGTTGCGCTTTCGCTCAGCCATTGAGCGTGATGGCTGCGGTGCTTTTCCGCGACATCCGGGAGGAAATCGCGTTTGTCGAGAAGAAAGGTAAAAAAAGTCAGGGTAAAAATTCAAAACAGCTATAGCGACAAGACGAAGACATTCCGAGTTCTGTGTTCATATTTTACCCAACAATGTTTTACCTTTCCCCTGAAGCGTGCCTGTGAAATCCTCGCGGCTTCACGCTTCACATCATTCTGCCCGACATCATTCTGCTCGACCGGATTTTGCAGAATGATGGATGGGCAGAATGATGTGGTGAGTGAATGGCGTTAAGAATGTGATTCCGAGCCCGAAGGGA
>JAYVSP010000822.1:0-5210 GCA_043775215.1 Planctomyces sp.
AATTCCCTGCCTCCTGTCCTGATCCGTGTTCAATCCGTGTTTCATCTGTGGCAAAAATATTTCCCGAAGTGACCTCCCTGGATTACCGAATGAGCCAAATCCAAATAGGTTGAATTCCATGCGACAACTTTCTCTCGCTCTTATTTGTCTCACTTTCTACGCGATCATTGGCTTCGCGGATGATCCTGCACCGAGTGCATCACTGGTCGCCAACGGCACATTTGAAGCCGACAGCAACTCGGATCAATGGCCGGATGGCTGGGCTCGTGCGAAGAGCGGCATCAGTTGGCAGGAGGAAAACGGCAATCATTTCTTGCGGCTGGTTTCCAGCAGGCCGGGCGAGACGGTCATGCTTTATCATGCGGTAAAGCTGCCGGAAAGGAGCCAGGCACTCACGCTGAGTTGGCGGATGCGCTGCAGCGATCTGAAGCCGGGAAAGCAATCCTGGTTCGACGCACGCATCCTGCTGGACTTCAAGGACGCGGCGGGAAACAAGCTCCCCGGCGGACCAGCGGCGCCGTACTTGCGAAAAAATACTGAGGGCTGGGTTGAGCGGAGCGTCAGCTTCCTAGTGCCTGATGGCGCGAGATCGATGGAGTTCATGCCTTCACTGTTTCAAGTAGAACACGGCACGTTCGATCTCGATGACGTGTCGCTCATGCCGACCGATCCCGCTCCGTTGCGAGAGGCGGGGAAGATCGCGGCGGCTGCGGCTCAGGAAAAGCAAATGAAGGACGCGGCGGCCAAGCGTGCCAAAGCGGCGGCCGCGCTGAAGAAAGAAGACTCGCTCATTACCAACGGCAACTTCGAGGCAGACAACAAGAATGACAACTGGCCCGATGATTGGGGACGTCTCAAGACCGGTGGACGTTGGATGACGGAGAACGAAAACCACTTCCTACGACTGACGGCCGATGAGCCGGGGCAAATGATTCTGCTCTACCGCGCGGTCGATCTTCCAGCAGACGTCGAGGCATTGGAGCTATCGTGGCGGCAGCGCATCAGCGATCTCAAGCCGGGCAAGGAACCGTATTTCGATGCTCGCATCATGCTGGAGTTCAAAGATGAGGCCGGCAAGAAGTTGTCGCAGAAGCCATCCCCGCCTTACACCCGCAGCAACACAAAGGATTGGGTTGAGAAACGCATCCAGTTTCTGGTGCCGCCCGAAGCACTCACGCTGGAATTCATGCCGGCTCTGTTTCAGGTCGAACGCGGGACGTTCGATCTGGATGACCTCGTGCTGAAGCCGACCGATGCGGCTCCTCTCGTGGCTGCGGCCAAAGCGGCGGCAGAAGCAGAGAAATTGGCCACCGTCACTCCGGAAGCTCCACAGCCAGCCAAGTGGCCGCCGGAGTTGCACGTCGTCGGCAATCAGATTCTAAAACCGGATGGGAAACCGGTGTGGCTGCAAGGCGTCAACGTCGTCAGCCTGGAATGGTCGATCAAAGGAGAGCAGGTTCTGAAATCCGCACTGGTCGCCGTCGAGGACTGGAAGTCGAACGCCATTCGATTGCCGGTCAAGGAAGAGTATTGGTTCGGAAGAGTGTCCGGCCAGAAGGACGGCGGTGAGGGCTATAGGAAGTTGGTCGATCAAGCGATCACTCTGGTGGCCAATCGGGGAGCGTATGTGGTGCTCGACCTGCATCGCTTCCGCGCGCCGAAGGAGGAACACGTCGCGTTCTGGAAGAACGCGGCAGCCGCCTACAAAAACCATCCGGCCGTGCTGTTCGATCTGTTCAACGAACCGCATGGCGTCTCGTGGGAAGTCTGGCGTAATGGCGGATTCGTTGCTGAGAAGAATTCACCGGACGACGAAAACGCATTCCTCACCCCGGAAGAAAAGGCGAAAGCCGCGAAAGGATTTCAATCGCCCGGCATGCAGCGGATGCTGGAAGTAATGCGTGAGACCGGTGCCCATAACATCGTCATCGCGGGCGGCTTGGACTGGGCCTACGACCTCTCCGGGATCGCCAACGGTTTCGCTCTGACTGAGAAGGGAGGCAACGGCATCGTCTACTCCACACACATTTATCCGTGGAAGCGTGACTGGGCGGGCAAGGTGCTGCTTGTCGCCGACAAGCACCCGATCTTCGTGGGAGAAGTCGGAGCCGACATCAAAAAAATGTCCTTCATTCCGGCCGACGCTCAGGAAGACGCGGCGACTTGGGTTCCCGAAATGCTGGGGCTGATTCAGAAGCATAAGCTCCACTGGACCGGGTTCTCATTTCATCCGAAAGCCTCGCCCGTGATGATCACCGGCTGGGATTACACACCGACTCCGTTCTGGGGTCAGCTCGCCAAGGATGCGCTGTCTGGCAAGCAGTTTGAATTGAAGAAACTGCGATAAGGACCGGCGCATCAACAACTGTCGTAGCCGAAGTCGCCAGACTTCGGATCTGAACTCTGGCGAGTTCAGCTACATCGGACAGTTATTTCTGCGCCGATCCTAAGCTTAGCTAAGTCGAGCAGGGAATGTGAATTCCCCGAGAGATTGGCAGAATTGCTCGGAGGACTGATGTCCCCCGCTCGCCAATCGACCCTGTGACTTCAACGATTCGCAGACGAAAATATCGAAAGAGCGTGCCATGGGACTTCCACAACGAGTTGCGTCGCTGACACCAACGGAGTACTTGAAGATTGAGCGTGCGGCCGAATTTCGCCACGAATACTTCAATGGCGAGATGTTCGCCATTTCCGGTGGATCGCCACAGCACAGCTTGATCAAGATGAATGCCGGCGGTGAATTGCGATCCCAACTGAAAGGCCGGCCTTGCACGGCCTTTGACAGCGACCTGCGGATTCGGATCTCGCCGACCGGCCTATACACATATCCTGACGTTAGCGTGGTCTGCGGCGAACTCGAATTTGACGACGACCAGCATGACACCGTGCTCAATCCGGTTTTGTTGGTCGAAGTTTTGTCGGACAGCACCGAAGCCTATGACCGAGGCAAAAAGTTCGAGCATTATCGGCGGATCGCCTCGCTGCGCGAGTACGTTTTGATTTCTCAGAAATCGCCGATTATCGAGCGGTTTCTGCGAAATCCCGACGACACCTGGACGCTGAACGCCGTGATTGGCCTCGACGCCAGCATCCACCTGCCCACGATTGATGTCACGCTGTCGCTGGCCGAAGTCTACGACCGAGTGACTTTTGACGAACCCGAATCGCTCCGGCCCGGGGCGTTTCCGCCGAATGCCTGACTTCAATCGACGACCTGCGACTCTGGATCGCGAGCCTCACTTCGTTGAGGGCCACGCTTCGTACCAGATCACTGTCAAATATCGCGTTCATTAGCGACAGTGTATGGCGATCAAATCCGAGTGCGAGTCTACTTTATCTTCAACGTCTTTTCTCATTCTCATTGCGCGAGTTAAAGTAGTTCAGTTCGGAGGCACAAGCTCCATGAGTGACGAATGGTTTTGCCAAATTTTTGGAAACGTGCTGGGGCCTCTGTCCTGGGGCGAGTTGAGTGCGATGGCTCGCGACCAGAGCTTGATGGGCGACGATAACGTTCGTCAGGGCCGAGACGGCGAATGGACGAAGGCCAACTCGGTGGAAGGCCTGTTTCCCCGCGCGAAGACTGCCCCGACACAATCACCTGCGGCAAGTGGCGATCAAACCGCTGTTGCGGTGGACTCGATGTGTCTGGCTCAACTCGAAGACGCGCCGATCACACCTCCGCGCTGGGCTCAGATGCCCGACGTGGAGACGCTGCTGGAAGTGGATGTGGCCGAAATCACTGCGGCCAAAATCACCAACGCGGATGCGGACTTGATGCCGCGTCCCGCCGAGATACCCGCGAGACACCCGTTGCCGACGGCCATCAGGGAACCTATTTTCTCACGGTTACGCGACGTTGTGCGATCGCTGTCGCGCCGGAATCAAATGCTGTCAGTAGCTGTTGTTGTATTGGTCGTGGGAGTGGGTTGGTTTCTGAATCATCAACGTCGTGTGACGTACCAAGCGGCCTACCTGGAAGTACAACGCCTGCATCGGCACTGGCAACAGGCGCAGCCCGAGCCGCTTGATCCCGTCTCAGCACAAGCGTTTCAACAGAAACTGCACGAGCAACGGCGACGAGTCATTGAACAGATTGCAGGAAGTCGCGCGAGTTCGGCGGGCGGAGCGGTGCGGGATGCGGCCACGGTGTTGGGAGAACTGATCGAGTTGTCGAATGCGTCCGAGAAGTCAACGGATCGCTCGCAGCGCACCGCGTTGGAAATGCACTTCCACGATTCGATGCGACAAGCCAGACAAGGACTCTTCGCGGAATGAACATGCTCAGGCGAATTCCAAAACTGTTGATGAGTCTCTGTGTTCTTTCGGGCTGCGGCGGCCGAGTCGCAGACGAACAGATCCAGATTCCCAAAGTCGTCCCGCAAGCGGCCGGAGCACAGGCGGTCTCGGAATTTGATACGAACGGAAATGGAGCGATCGATGGCCCGGAGTGGCAACAGCAGCCGGCACTAAAGACATCGCTGAAGGCCGCCGATTCGGACGGCGACGGCCAACTGACGGCCGGCGAAATCGCCGATCGAGTGGCTTTTTATCGCCGCATGGGTGTCGGGCTGATGCAAGTGGTTTGTGTCATCACTTGCGATGGCCAACCACTGAGCGGGGCCACGGTGCGTCTGATTCCGGAGAAGTTCCTCGGTTCAGAAATCAAGCCCGCCGAGGGAACCAGTGACGCTCGCGGATATGTCCAGTTGCGGACCGCGGGTTACAATCGCTCCGGTGTCCATTGCGGCTTCATGCGCATCACGGTTTCCAAACTCGACGCGCAAGGGATCGAAACTCTGCCGGCTCGATACAACGCACAAACAGAACTGGGATACGAGGTCTCACCCGATTCGCAAGGCGTCATTGAGTTGCGGTTGACCAGATCGCGGGAAAATGATTTGAACGACCGGTTTTGATTTTCTCATTGTGCTGCGTGCATTTCGCAGCCTGACCCCTGGGTTGCGCCGCAACCAATTTGGCACGCCGACAAGAGGTCGAATTAGTCTTCAAACAAGCGAAGTCGCAGCAGTCGTGGGGCAGGTTTTTAACCTGCCCGTCAAACACAGAATCCAACGAGGCGTTGCCTCAGACCGAGTGCTCCACCAACTAAGGGTGGTTGGAGCCCAACAAAAACACGACGAAGGTAAAAAATGGTTGGGTGAAAAATGGAAGCCTACCGAGGGTCACACGCACTTTGGCGGATGCAC
>JAYVSP010000823.1:0-5157 GCA_043775215.1 Planctomyces sp.
TGTTGTTCTATTCGTCACCCAGGGCTTCGCCCTGGGCTATCGAGTTGCACCCCTTTGGCCCTTTGGGGCGAAAAACAAGACTGCGCAACTTCAAAACGCGTCAGCGAGGGGGGCGGTCGGCCATGACGTCGGAATTGAACATCTTGTCGAGCCCCCGCCCTCGCTCACGCATCACTTCTTGGGTGGATCGCCGAACGATAACCGGTGGAGGTTGTGGTCAATCTGGACGTCGATGGATTTCCTATCGGCGTTCGGACGTTGTTCGCAGAAATTGAGTTGCTGGGAGACCAAGTCGTCTGCGAGTGTCAGGAGACGACCAGTGCGTTTGTCGAGAACGTCCACTGTGTATTTCAGGCCCTCAAGGAGACGTGGGTTGGCCGGGTTGGGTTGATAGATTCTGGCGGCTAAGACCAAGATCGGGACATCGGTGGCTTGAGCGGCATTGATTCCCTGCCAGCCGAGTTCGGCCGACCAAAGTTGTTTTCCGGTGGATCGATCGAAGGCGAAGCACGGGCCGTGAACGCGCCACTGGTCGAAATACAATTCCATGATGCGTGGACGGGACTGCCCAGGCGCGGCAGGGGGCTCAACGTACGTCAGCAGCAGCCAACGGTCACGGTCGCGCAGCATCAGCACGTGCCGCAGATGCTCGATGGGTGCCAACATCTTTTCGAGCAAGCGGCGTCCATCGGAGAGCGACCAGAGTGTGAAACGACCTGACGGCTCGACCACTGCGACGGTGTCTCGTAGCGACAGGCACGGTTTGGCTCCGACAGCGAAACGCTCGTTGAGCAAATCGGCATTCGTTAACAGATCGGTCAATCGGAGCTGGTGACCATCCGCGGTTTGGGTCCAGGTCAGCATGTTTCGGCCGACGGACGCGAGCTTCGTTGAGGGGCCTAATTCACGGCGAGCCAGCGACCGTCCATCGAGCGTGCTGAGAACAATCGCTTCATGGCTATCGTGCGGTGTGGCCACGACGGCTCGATCGTCGCCGGAAAGATCACAGCCAGCGGAGAGTCCGTCGAACATCCACAGCGGTTCGCCCGTCGTCAATTGAGCCGCGGTCAAACGGCTGCCGGTTTGGAAGCAGAGCACATCGTCCCCAACGATGGCCACTCGCCCCAATCTCCGGCCGGAGGAATCGGAGGCCCCAATGCGAGTCGGCACTCCGTCGATTGGAGTCGGCTGTTGAGCCGGGGTGAGAGTGACGGCTTGAAACTGACGGCGGTCAAACAAGATTCCTTGCCACAGTACGCGCGGCATCGGACTGGGCGAGCCATCCAATGCGATCGTGTCGGCCACGAGAAAGCGGTCTCCCAAAATCAGCACGAGCCAGCGTCCGTGCCAAATCGCCGAGTTGCCAAACTCCAAAACGGTTTGCTCATCCAACGGCAGTTTCCACCTCCATGCCACTCGGCCAGCGGCGTCGCGTGCCATGAGCGTTCGCCGTGACGCATCCAAGCTCAATCGCCAGTTGTCATGGAATGGGTCCAACGCGCCGGCCCATTCGATGGGATATGTCCGCTCAATTGGTTCATTCGTTCCGACACGCTCGGACTGCAATGGTTCGGCTGGCCACGTCGTTTCCAGTTGCGTACGAAACTCTGCTTTCCAACGCTTGGCCAACTCGCGGCCAGTTTGCTGATCCAGACAACGCACATCTGCGAACCTTGACGACAACTCGTCGAGCAACGGTCGCGACATCTCGAACTGCTCGGCCGTCAGCCATTGCTGTGCGAGCCGTCCTGTCGCGAAGGCTTGTGATTCGAGTTGCTGACTGCGGCGCAAGGTCAACAGCGTCGCCTCGAACTCGTGCCGATGTTTTTTACTGTCCAGCCGCTCGATCAATGCGCGGCGTGCCGGCATCGCGGAATCGCTCGCACCGAACAGGGCCAGGAAGCGGCGGAGCGGCATGTGGCCGGAGCTTTCGAGTGCCGTGTGCAGCCGCGTTTGTAGCTCGTCGTTGAGTGTCTGACGTTCTGCGGGTGACAACGATTCCTGCAACTCGGCCAATCGCGCGGCGATCCAGCGATCTTGGCGAGCCGAGCCATTGCCGCCGAAGTTTTCCAATTCGCTGTCCAGCTCCCACGCATCGGCGAGCTTCAGCAGTTCGCGCGCCGCCGCCAGCGGTTCGCCGCGGCGCTGCAAGCTTTCAGCTCGCAAGCGAGCGAACATCAACCGCTGCCGCGGATCATCAATGAGCGTTTCCAGCTCGCGAATCGTGCTGTCAATGTTCGCTTGATCGAGTCTCAACTCTTCGAGCAACAGCGTCGCGAGCGTATGCTTCGCTTCGGGCGTCGTCTGCAACGCCACCGAGCGCCGCAAGTCCTCCATCCCGCGCTGCCGATGCCCCAGATGCAGATTCAATCGCCCGCGCCGTTCCAACGTCTGCGCGTCATCGGCCTGCCGCGCCAACGCCCGAGCGAAGTTTTGTTGCAACTCGCTCACGGCCGGAAAAGCCACGATGTGCGCTGCCGACTGCGATACCAACTGGCCGTTCGCAGCAATCAAGTTGCCGAGCAATTTTGGCAACTCGGTTCTTGCCAGCAAGCGTCCCGATCGCGTTTCTAGGCTGATCACTTCGCCATCATTGCTGATCACCGGCAGGTGCAGCACGCCGTCGATGAGGACTCCCCGTCCGCACGGCGCCGCAATCGGAGCCGGCTGCGGCCACGCCAACTCACCGTCCGCCAGGCGAACCGCGCGCACTTCGTTTTGCCCGACAATAATGGCGAGCGGAGAGTCCGATTCCGTCAGCGACGGGGCGCTAGCCCTCGGTGATTGTTCCGTCCTCGGTGACTGTTGTGTCCTCGGTGATTCGTCTCGTTTGCGGCTGTTGTCGACACCGGCGGCTAGCGCCGTGCCGCTCACATGATCGCCATTGGCCTGCCCTCCGCTCGCCGAAACTCCGACGACGAACAGGCCGTCGCCACGAGGCTGCTTCCAGAGCACGCGGCCATCGGCGGTATTCAGGCAAATCAATTCGTTATGGTCCGGCGATGCGACTAGCAGCCGATCACCTGACACGAGAATCACACCCTGCTGCCAGCAGGTTTCGATGGTGGTATTTGGCAAGTGAAACTCAAATCGGCGGCGTGCCGTCCGCTCGATCGCTTCGCGATACCGTGTCTGCCAACGTAGTTCGCGCCGCACGGGATCGACGGCGACGACCGATCCCGCGCCGGTCGGACAAATCACGCAGTCTCCCGCCACCGATGGACTCAGTCCCGCGTCGCGAGCCACGCTCGACCAAATCGGATCACTGGCCGACAGCGTTTGGATCCATAGCAATCGGCCATCGCGCGGATCGAGCACAATCAGCCGCACGTCGACACCATCGTCCGTCAGCACGAACAGCTCGCCGCGCCACGGCAACGGCGGACCCAGGAAGAAGGCTCCCGCACCCAGCAATTCCTGATCGCTGCGCGGGCCGCCCAACTCCCAGCGCATCCGCCCCGTGCGAACTTCGACCGCGACCAGTTTGTTGAATTCCTGTGGCAGGAACATGCCGCGCCATGCCATTTGCGGTGGCTGGAACATTCCACCACCCCGCTCTTGCAGGGAGTACACCAATTCGCCGTCGCTGCTGAGCGTCCCCGAACCGAAGTCGTCCCAGACTCGCTGTTGCAACCAGGCTTCCAGTTTAGGCCGCGCCGTACGCGCGATGCGGCCACGCCGCGGTTCGTCCAACAATTCGCCGAGCTGTGCATCAAGCGATGCCGATTGCCACAGAGGTTCACCATCCGACAACCGGAACGCCCGCAGTTGCGACAGCGTGCGGACCACGACGGCGTCTCCCACAACGATCGGCTGTGCTGTCGACAAGACCGGACGCTCGGCCTGCATCCGCTGTTCGATGACCGTCCGAATTTCGACACGAACGCGACCCCATCTTCCCGGCAGTGTCGTCGGCGAGCGACCGTCATTCGCGCCGGCAATCACTTTGAGCGGCGGATCGGTTCCCTCGCGCTGCGATTCCTTCCCGTCAGCTTCCACGGGCGAATCCTGTTCATCTCCATTGTCCGCATCATCGTCGAGCAATGAGTGCGACCAAGCGGGATGCTCCGCCGGAGCCGCCGGCGCGGCGAACGCATTTCGTCCCGCGCTGCCAAATGCCATCGGCCACTCCGTCGGCATTTCGCTTCCAACACGCATCGGTTTGAGTGGCGCACCCGCCCAGTGATCGAGCCAGCTCACGGCATCGGGGTCTTGACCAAACAGTGGCAACACGCCGCTCCCATCGCTGCGAATCAGCGGTTGTTGACCAAGTGACTTCTTCAATTCACTGAGCACTTCGCGACAACGTTCATTGTTCCCCGCCAGTCGCCACGCGACAGCGAGCCGCAGTGACAATTGCGGTTCGCGTACACGACGAGCGAGCGGACTGTCCCGCAATTCCTCCAACCGCTGGGCCGCCGCCACAGGCTCGCCCGCGTCGAGATCTCTCAACGCCAACGCATGTGTCGCCGCATAACCGGCCGAGGTGTGAAACCAGCGCCGAGACACGCTCGCGATAATGTGCCAATCTCGCTTCTCCCACGCAGTATCGAATTCCACTTGAGCGATCTTGGCAACGAGCGTGCCATACGCCTGACGTCCTTCAGCCGGCAGTCCGCCCAACAATCGTCGCGCGTCCGACTTGAGGCTGCGCACAGTGGCTCGTTCGTTTGGAGGAGGCTCGTCCAAAAACACGTCTTCCGCACCGAGGTCATTTTCGCCGCCGCGGCCATCGTCCAAGATCGACTGCAACAACCGCACGCCCTGTGCGAAATCCGGCTTCGCATCCGTGTCACTCGGCGCGAGCATTTGCCGAGCCTGCTCCAGCCGCTGCACCAACCGGCGCTCGCGCGCGGGAGCGGCGTCCGGTGCGTCCGCCAGTCGCGGCGCTGGCACCTGAGCGAACACCGCGACCGCGCCGCCAATGGCGACTAACAGAACAAGCAGGTTCAGCGTCCGTGCTGGTTTCAAACTTGGCATGGTTTGCTCCTCGTCCCCGTAGCCGCAAGCTGCCAGCTTGCGAACCGACAAGCGGCAGCTTGTCGCTACGTGGTTTATCCGCTGACGACAATGCACGGAAGGATGGGGTGTGCCCACAAATCCTGGCCGCCCACACTACTAACCCGAAGCGCCAGCGAGGGCGGGCGCTCGACAAGA
>JAYVSP010000824.1:0-7777 GCA_043775215.1 Planctomyces sp.
CAAATCTGATGGTCGCCGATTTGGCGAAATCATCAAAGTCCTATGTTTCTGGGGATATGAACCTTGAAAAGGGGGTGCGGAACGTGAGGACTTCGGCTACGACACTTATTGATGCGCCGATCCTTACACGATGCCTGACCCGAACGATTCGTCGTCCTCGTTGTGGCTGAGGCGGACGTTGGCTTTTATATTTTCCGATTGCGGCATCTTCAGGACGTGTGGTGCCGCAGCGCCGGCGTTGTGTCCAGGCTGATCGATGCGAAACGTGGATGCTTCGCGACGAACGAATTGCGGGGCGGCGGGCTCATCATCGTAGTCATCTTCGCCGTAGTCGTCGTAGCGGCAGATGTAGCCCGGTTGTTGAGCAAGTACGATCTCCTGCTCGTAAGATTCCATCACCTTTTGCTGAATCATTTCCCGGCAGTCGCTGTTAATCGGGTGCGCGATGTCGGCGTACAACTTAGCTCGGCCATCGGCGTCTTTGGCCGAGCGGTCTTCGCGCAGCGGCGCGCCGCAGTGGTTGCAGAAGCGGGACCGCAGATGATTCTTGTTATGGCAGCGCGAGCAGCGATCCATCAACCGGCGGCTGGGCATTGCCACGAACGAGCCCTTGCCCCCTTGGATGATTTTCAGATCCCGGATCACAAAACTGCCGTCCAGAGTGATCGAACAAAAACCGAGCAAACGGTCGTTGGGATCGCTCATTAACTTGACGCGAACTTCGGTAATTTCCACGGCAGCACTCCTTCACTGAACGAACACGTTCCGTCGTTCTGTCCGATGATATTTAGGGTTGAGTTGAAGCCACAAAGACATAATCGCTTCCGGCAGAACGGACTTGAGCCGCCAAGGCCGAAGCCTGCTCGCGTTGGGAGCAAATTCCGAAATAAGAGGTTCCGCTGCCGCTCATCTGATGTCCGAAAAACGGCAAGCGGCCAAATAAACGATGGAGACGAACCACGTCCGAGTTCAATTGCTCGGCCGGTGCTTGCAACGCATTATACAGGTGAGTTGCGGCGCGACTCAGGTTTCCGGCGCAAAGATTTTTCACCAGCGCCCGCGCGGATCGCGGCTCGACGGCCACCCGACACTGCCGGAACACTTCGGCAGTCAGCAACCCGCTGGCGGGCTTGGAAATTACAAAGTGCAGTCTCATGGGTTGCGCCACGGGTTCAATCAACTCGCCTCGGCCGCGACAGATCGCTGCCGGAGTCCGCGTCAAAAAAAATGCCACATCACTTCCCAGCCGAGCCGCAAGTTCCAGCAGTTGCTGGCCGGAGAAGCCCAACTCCCACAACCGATTCAATGCTACGAGCGTTGCGGCACAGTCGCTCGACCCCCCCGCCAACCCGGCCGCCAATGGAATACGCTTGGTCAACTCGATCCGAACCCCGCGCGAGGTTCCGCTGACATCCCGTAAAAGCCGAGCCGCCCGCACCACCAAATTGTCGCTTCCCGTCGGCAGTGGTCCCGGCGAGCAGGCCGGCGGTCCGGCCCAGCGACATGTCAGATGGATGTTGGATGAAGTCGAATCAACCGCATCCGCAGAAGTTTCCTCAGAGAACCGCAACGTGTCGTACTGGCCGAGGGTGACCATGAGCGTTTCCAGCTCGTGATAGCCATCGGTCCGTTTCCCCAAAATTTCCAGAAACAAATTGAGCTTGGCGGGGGAATGCACAACCAGCGTTCGGCCTTTTTGCCGTAAAAGCATCGGCGTCACATCCCGTGAGCCACATCCTGAAGACGCATCGAAACAGTGATTAAAAAATCCAGGATTGGGAGGTAATCGTCAGCAGCGTCAATCAACAGTGAACCGGTCCGGCGGCGGACTTTTTCGCGGAAGGGCTCAATGCCAGACGGGCATCTGCAAGACTCGACCCCTCAAAAACCAAGACTGGGGGTAGGATGCTACGAGCCGCGCGCGCGACCGTCAAGATGGTTTTCCCGCAATGTCAGCAACGGGCGCACGACGCACTTTGCGCGGACTCGTTGTTGGAGTACAAGTCATTGGGAGGAAATCGACGGAGTTCGATTTCGGAGTAGGCTTTTTTAAGGAGGTCCAGGGATGGCGACTCGAACGGTGGGGAAATCGAAGTTGACGGCGGAAGTGCGGCGGCGGTTGGAGGAGTTGGCGGCTGAGGCTCGGGGGTTGGTGTATGGCTAGGCGGGCTGTCCGGAGTGGGGGACGAAGTTTGTGGAGATTGAGGCGGATGCGCGCGAAGTCGGGCATGAGTTCATGCGGTTGATGATGCAGCAGACAAACTCACAGCAAGCGACGGATGTTCCCAAGGGGCCTTGCGAACCGAGGCGGGGGAGGAGGCGATCGGCCTGATCACGGAGGATCGGACCATCCAGAGCGAGGCGGGCGACGTCTCGTGGAAAGAACCCAAGGCCTACCTTCCCAAATCTCGGAAGGCTTTTTTTCCCTCAGTCCAAAGCGTTGGGCCTGAACGTTGACGAAGACCTGTCGCCGGCGGTGATGCGGAAGACCGTGCATTTGGGGACCAAGCTGGGTTCGTTCGAGTCGGCTCAGGACAGTGTCGCCGAGACGCTGGAAGTGGAACTCACGGTGAAGCGTGTGGAGCGTCTGACGGAGCGGATCGGGGACGAACGGGTGGCTCAGCGCGAGCAAGCGATCTCCGACTGGGAAGCGTTGCCGCTGGTCGAGAAGCTGGCGGCTCCGAAAGGGATCAAGCCTCCCGCCGTGGCCTGTGTCACGACCGATGGTGGACGCCTGCAACTGTCACGACCAAACCGTGCGACTTGCCCGAGGACGCGAAGTCGCACTGGTGCGAGACGAAGATCGGCGCACTGTTGGAACTGGAACCGAATCCGCACGACGCCGACCCCTGCCCGCAAGTCCCCGACACGTTCTTGGACTTGGTCCGCATGGAGCAAGTGACTCGCGAAATTCACGGGGCCGTGCCCAAGGGGCAGACGTTTGTCAGCATCGAAACGTCCGATCCGCTGGCGTCCGATGCCACGCCCGCCGATGCCACGAGTGCCGATCCGACAAGCGGCGCTGCGGTGAGCGCCGATCCGACACAGCCGAAGTCTTCACGAGCGAAATCTTCACGAGCGAAATCTTCACGAGCGAAGTCTTCACTGCCGAGCGCGCCGCCCAGCGATGCCGTGGCCGCCGCGCGCGAGGCGGTCGTCGCGGAACCGCCGGTGGTGTTGAGCCGCGATGTGGTCGCCTCACTGGCCAAGGCTGAGACATTCGGCAAACACCTCGCGGCACACGCTTGGCCGCTGGGCTTCGCGGCCGCGCTCTTGAAGGTCTTCATCGCCGATGGCAGTTCCACCAATTGGGGCATCTGGCAACGTCACTTCAAACATCTGGGATTCGTGCCGGTTCTGGACTTCATCCACGCGTTGACCTACGTGTATTCCGCAGCGATGGCCGGCCGCTCGCGGGATGAAGGGAGCCCGGTCTACATCTGCTGGATCACCTGGGTCTGGCAGGGCGAGGTCACTCGCGTGATTGCGGAACTCGCCGCCCGCGCCGTGGGGGCACCGCCCGCAGGGTGGTCCGGCTCGCCCCCACCCAACGCCAGCGACACCGACCCTCGCCAAATCATCGCTGACACCATCACCTACCTGACCAACCAGCAGTCGCGGATGAACTATCCCACCTACCGCAAAATGGGGCTGCCGATCACTTCCAGCCACATCGAATCCACCGTCAAACAAGTTAGCCGCCGCGTCAAAGGGAGCGAAAAGTTCTGGAGGGAACAGGGTGGCGAAGCCCTGTTACAACTCCGCGCCGACCAACTCTGCGACACCGCCCCGCTGGACACTTACTGGCTCCACCGCCCTCGATAAGCCACCGGCACCAGAAATTACAAATCCCCAACCCCAGCCGCCGCCTAACTCAAATCACAAAGTGCGTCGTGCGCCCGCAGCAGCCGCAGCCGGCGTTGCTGCGTCAGGACTCGCTTGCGGAGAAATGTCAGCGGCAGCGCGGAGACTCGGCGAAAATCCACGACGAGGATTTCCGAGACCGTGCCGGCGAAGTCGCTCGACGCGAGGAGATGCACGCCGGGCAGATTGCCACGCCGAGCGTCTTCCAGTCCCTTGGTCGTGGCGAGGTAGCCGCTCAATTCGGATTGCTTCCAGACGGCGGCCATCAGCACTTCACTAACCTTCTCGCGGCCCTTGACCAAATCGCAGGACTGCGAAAGGACGACAAGGTCTCGCTCTTCCCATTGCAACTTCCATCGACCATCGGCGGTTTCCGTTTCAGTGGCGACTGCGACCGGGCAACCTTCGATGATGTCGCCTTGTTCGAGGTCATCTCCTTCGACGAAGTCGTACCACGGATAACGCTCGGTCAAGAGGCTTTCCTGACATGCGGATCATCCAATGGAATCGGACGTCCGCGCCCGACAAACTCGACGTCGGCTTCAACGACGCCCGACCGTCGTGCGGGAGCCGGCTCGATGCAGAAGTCCCAATCCAACAATTCTGGAACATCATTGTCGAGATCGTTGGCTCCCGTGTTGGTCTTGGTCACTGGCGCATTTGATGATGGCGGGATCATGCGACGGCCTCACGGTGTTGTGATTTGCTCAAACGGGACACGACTGGCAAACAGTCACGGTGGCGGAACGATCTTTACCCCAAGAACGCACAATTCGACAAGCGGACTTTTCGTTTCGGAATCTGCTCGGCTGAGACAGAAAGGGCTGGCACTTTCATCTGCGGTTGATTTGCTGACGGACAGCTCGGATATTGACTGGTTTTTCCAATCCGCCAGCGACGTGCTACTCGACTTCGATTCTGGTGCTGGCGAACTCAAAACCATGCTCTGACCCAGTTGCGTTCGTTCTTGAAACAATACGGGCCAGCACTCGCCGCGTTGATGGCCAATGCCGGCACCGACGACGACTCGCTCGGCGTACAGTTTCTGCGGGCAAAGGTGCGTAAGGTTCGCGTCGACGCCGATGCCGCTGAACTGCGAAACGCGGAACGTGAAGGCCGGCTGTGCGATGTTGGCTTGGTGAGCAAGTGTTTGGAGCTGCTGTGCAGCCGTGCGAGATCCACTGGCGAACTGGCTCGCCGAAAATGGGGCGATGAAGGCTACAACGTGTTCAGTGAAATGGTTGACGGCTTTGGTTCTGATTTGCGGGAGTTCGTTGATGCCGAGCGAACCGCGCGGACGAATGCTAACGGTGCCAGCAAACCCGAATCTGCTGTGGTTGTGAAACGATCGAAGCCAGAAACAACGAACCCGGCTTGATCGTGTCCGCTGGTTGAAGACAATTCACGAATCGGGTTGTTGTGCTGATCGACGGATCGGCATGACCGAAGCGACGCCGGCTTGAGTTCGTGGACCTACCGCCACGGACTCGCCGGCTCGGCCCGCTTCAAACGGTAGGTGCGATGATGGCAAAGGCTTCACGAAGTGGGCGAACTGCGGGAGCAACGAGCGGCGAGCAACCGAAGTCGGGCAAAGAGTTCTACGGAATGGATGGGAACGGCGAGTTTTTTTTGCACGACGGTAAAGGGAATCGCCTCCCGTTCGACCCGAATGAAATGGTGAGCATCGGAACGACGCTCACGCCGGAGCAACGGGAGTTCGTGCGTCAAATGCCGCTGAAGACGCCATCGGCGAATGATGTGGCGCGTTCCGACGGACGCGAACAAATGGAACGCTGGGAAGAACGACGCGAAGCGCGTCAAAAAGACGAGCGTGACGCCACATTTAAGGCATTCGCCAACGCTGTCGCGGATGCAATGACTGATGGCCAGAAGGCAAGTATTGGGCCGCAAGAGGAAGTGCCGAGCGGACCAAAAGAAAAGGGGCCGACGTGGCAAAAGGTCTTGCCCCGTGCTGAGTCCTACGTCCAACGCAACGGGTTTTATGGACTCAAGGCTCTGGCCAGAGCACTCAGTTGCCACCATACGGTGTTGCGAAAAGCGATCGACAACTCCGAGAAGCTCCGTGCGGCCGAGAAGCAGCATCTTGACCAAAAGAAAGCAACTATCCCGAAGTGACGTCGTCAGCGGCTCAATGAAGTCTTGGGCGATTCCCTTGGAATCAATGTGGATGTGCCCGAAGCCGTCTCGGCCAACGTCGATGATGCCTTTCAACGACTGATTGAGGCCGCGGTGCCGGCTGAGCGTGCCAAGCTGCATCAAAAGACTCTCGCCGAACGGCGGGAGTTGGTCGCGACGTTGGAAATAGATCCCGACGGCGAGTGCGGTTTGTTCTTCGATCCCCGCGGCTGGATGCACTCGGACATCGAACCGGATTTCTTCTTCTTGTGTGGAAGGACCGTCGGATGTGGCGGCATTGCTGTCTCTTGGTCTCTGCACCGTCGGACGGCCGACGAATCTGGGCGGAGTCCAGTTGCTCGGCGAGCTACTTCGCGACGTGTCGGTTGATCGGACCATCGTTGTCATCGCGGAGCATGATCGAAAGTCGCACGAGTCATTGAAGCCACTTGTTCAGAAGTGGCACAAGCCGGAGCGCGATGGTTGCTCGGCGTGTTTTCCCGGCAAGTTCGGTGCAGTCACAACAGCGACGAAGTTGGCCGAGATGCTGGAGCGGCCTATCGCATGGGCCTTTTTTTCTGATGGCTCAAAAGACGCACGAAGCTGGCTGAATTCGCAACCCAAAGGTGAAGCGAGCGGATGAACATGATCGCACTCGGACAACGTGTTGTCCGTCTGCTGTCGCTCGTGTTCATCAACCCGTCAAAAATCAAAGAGTGTGAACGCCCCACGGGGCCGGAACGCTCGCTCGATGATTGGCGGGAGGACATCGTGCGAAACCGGACGGACATTTTGAACATGCCGGGGTTGTACCTCGACCGGTCACCAACCGGTTCAGGCAAATCGACCGCCGACATCGACGCCGTTCGCCAAGTCGAACGTGCGTTGATTGTCTCGCCGACGCACGAAAACGGATCCGAAATCGAGGATGACATGCAAGCGGCCGGCATCAGAGCCGGACGGCACCAAGAAAGAGCAACCTGACTCGCCGGACGAACCGACGAAGCGCCGAACACTCGCCGGACTTTGGAAGAATCTGCCGAGTGAAAACGCGACCGTGCTTATTTGTGACGCAACCGCCGACCGCGACGATCTGGAATCTCTTCTTGGTCGAAAAGTGGCCGACGTCACATCGGCGGGACACCTCACCGCAGCGAAACGGATCGTCCAATATCCAATCGACCTGACCCGACACGCCTCCCACAAGCGTTTTCGCTCGGTTCTGCGCAGCGTGCTCACCGAGTTCCCTCACGCGAACCGCGTGGGAGTCATCACTCATCGGCCATTGGTGTCCGCCATCAAGAAGCTGGGCGAGGCGTTCGCCGGGCGGATCATCAAAACCGCTTACTTCGGGAGCGGCTCGGATCGTGCGTCTAACCTAGGTGGAGCGGTTGGTAGAGTGCGATGACCCAATAGTTGGTTTCGGTGTCGACGTACATACCGCATGTACCATGCCCACCACATCGGCCCGATTGACGCCACATAGAGCGAAAAGATAACCGCTAAGATCAACATCCGCCGCGCTGCCCAACGACGAAACCAAGACGCACGTCCGGTGAGTGGCGATCGGGACGGCGGTTGTAAGTGACGGTTGAGACATGCCGCCAAGCTAACGCGAAGGACGAGCGATTTGGAGTGCGGCGATGCATCACCGCACCCCTTCGCTCATATCCAGTCACGGAGAGCCTGTGAAAGTTTTAAAATACGTTCACAACTTGATGATTAGTACATTGAATACATTTGTCATTTATGCGAAACTCTTGGCCGAGGACGATTC
>JAYVSP010000825.1:0-12922 GCA_043775215.1 Planctomyces sp.
CTCATTTCAGATTTTGTGTTTCGGATTTCCTTTGGATTTGGTTCTTCGGATTTAGGATTTTGTGTCAGGAATACAACGCCTTCGGCGTTAACGATATAAAGTCGAGCGGCAGAAAAGACTTTGCCAAGCATGGGGTCAGGCACCACAGAATTCAGAATTGGCGGAATTCGATTTGTTTCGCGAATCACTCTTTCGTCCGCCATTTCTGAATTCTGCGGTGCCTGACCCCCGGCCGGTAAAGTCTCAACCGCCGCATCCAGTGCGGCGGCGGCGGCACCAATGAATCAGACTTGGTTTATGCGGGAGCGCTTGGCTAGACTGCTTCGCCATGACGGTTTCAATCTCACAGTTCCGTGTTCTCATTCTCACAAGGAGTCGCACATGATTCGTTTGCTCTCATTGGCGTCAGCGTTGCTGCTCACGACCAGCTTGGCCTTGGCCGATGAACCGAAACCGGAAGCGAAGGCAGAAGCGAAGCCAGCGCCGAAGAAGGTGGATATCGGTACGCAAGCTCCGGACTTCAAGATCAAGGACGCGAACGGCAAAGAGATCAGTTTGGCGGAGTTGACCGCCAAGGGGCCGGTCTTGGTGCGGCTGACTTGTGGTTGTTCGGGGTGCGACAAGGAGTTGGCATACTTCCAGGCGATGCATGAAGGCTACAAAGATCTCGGCCTGACGTCGCTGGCCGTCTTTCGTGAACCTGATGCCAAAGTGGCCGCGTATGTGAAAGAGAAGAAGCTCAACATGCTGTATGCCGTCGACACCAAGGGAGACGCTTGGAGTGTCTTCGAGACAAAAACGATGCCGACCAATTTCCTGATCGCCAAGGGAGGCAAAATTGTCTCGGTCGCCGCCGGCTGCGATCCCAGCGGTCTGCTCGCCAAGAAGCTGTCCGAAAAAGTGGCGACGACAGTCAACGCCGACGTCATCGACGTCCAAAAGAAAGTCGCGGACGACGCGAAAGCCAAGAAGTAAAACTGATCGACAAGCAACCTCGATCCAAAACTGATAAAGCCGAACAGACAAGGCACGCTGATCCCTCAAAGGTCAGCGTGCTTTTGTTTTGAGTCGCTTTGAGGTTCCACTTGCACCAAGTTGTCGAAGAATGTGGCTCCACCACCGAGGTCCGTCAAACGCGTTGGCGTGGTCGAGTTGCAATTGTGCCCGCCAAGGCTGTGCTTGTTCCACCAGATGCTCGGTGCGACGACGACTCCAGGACGAACGCTGTCTCCGACAAGTGCTCGCGCGATGAATGAGCCTCGGTCGTTGAAGACCGTGACCAATTCCGCGTGCTGAATGCCGCGCGCTGTCGCGTCGGCGAGGCTGATCTCCAACTGTGGCTCGATGGCGGAACGCCGCAAGGAATCGACTTCGACGAACGTCGAATTCAAAAAGTGCGGCGATGGCGGTGA
The DNA here is from genome assembly GCA_043775215.1 of Planctomyces sp. Classification (GTDB taxonomy): domain Bacteria; phylum Planctomycetota; class Planctomycetia; order Planctomycetales; family Planctomycetaceae; genus SXKJ01. Next base: position 1,413 of record JAYVSP010000825.1, read on the forward strand.
CAACAATTGCAGTGGATACTTGGCGGCTAACTCGGGTGAGGAAGCCGGTGACTCGGCCGGTGGAATGTACGTCGGCAGCGGATCAAGCCCCAACTTCGCCAGCCGCTCGCAGAGGAATTCGCATTTGCCGCTCGGCGTCGGAAAGCCGCCGTTCGCAAGCGGTGCGAATCCCGTAGCCGAAGTCGTGAGACTTCGGTCCGAACTCTCACGAGTTCGGCTACTGTCGATTGCATTCACCTTGATCGCCCCATCCCGTTTCAACCGTTCCAGAGTGATGCCGCGCAAGGCGAGCGGCACTTTGTCCGGCTCCACCGTTTCCCACAGCAGGTCGTGAGCGAGCTGTTCGTCGCTGACGTCAAACAGTTCTGGTTCAAAGCCGAGCCGCCGCGCGAGGCCCCGAAAGACATCCGTGTTGCAACGTGACTCGCCCAGCGGCGCGATTGCGGGAACGTTGACCTGCACGTATTGATGCCCATACGAGCCGTGCAAATCGAAGTGCTCGAGCTGCGTCGTGGCCGGCAGGACGATGTCCGCAAAGTCTGCCGTATCGGTCGGGAATTGTTCATGCACGACGGTGAAGAGATCTTCGCGCCGCAGTCCCGCCAGCACACGCTGCTGATCCGGCGCAATGGCCGCGGGATTGCTGTTGTAAACGAACAATGCCTGGACCGGCGGACCAGGCAACTCGCCATGCAATGCTTCGGCCAGTTGAACCATGTTGATCGTACGCGTTCCCTGTGGAATCAAATCGAAGCGTTGGACTTCAGCGAGGTTGAACGGAAATGAACTGCTGGTCGAAAGCAAAATCCCGCCTGCCGGATTCCGCCAAGCTCCGACAATTGCTGGCAAACAGGCAATCGTCCGCACAGCCATGCCGCCCCCGGCGTGTCGCTGCAATCCGTAATTGATCCGGATGACGCTGGCCGGGCCGCCATTCAAGCCGCGACCGTCAGGGAGTGTGACTGGGAAGAACTCAGGACCACTTCCTGACGGGCGCAGCTCAAAATGTTCACCACTTCGGAGAGTCTGGCTACTGGCGGTCGCATATTCATGTGCCAGCCGCTCGATGTCCGCCTCATTCAATCCGGTGATGCCGGCCACTCGCTGCGGGCTGTACTCGTTGACCACTCGTTCGCGAAGTTGTTCCGTGCCGAGGCAGTACTTCACCAGATAATCTTCGTCCGCCAAGCCGTCTCGAAAGATGACGTGCATCAAACCGAGCGCCAGCGCCGCGTCGGTCCCCGGTCGTGGCGCGAGGTGCCAATCGCTGCGTGCTGCCGTTTGCGAGCGATACGGGTCGATGGTAACGATCTTCGCGCCCAGCCGCTTGCGAGCCTCGACCATCCGCACCCACAAGTGCATGTTCGTGACGGCCGTGTTCGAGCCCCAGTTGATGATGTAGCTCGACTGACTGAAGGCTTCGGGATCGGTCCCCTGCCGCGAACCAATCGTGGCCGTATATCCCGCGACTCCGGCGGTCGCGCAGATCGTGCGGTCCAGCAATGAGGCACCCAGCCGATGAAAGAACCGCCGATCAAGACCCTCGCTTTGAATCTTCCCCATCGTGCCGCAGTAGCTGTACGGCAAGATCGCCTGCGGCCCATGCGGACCGGCGGCAATCTCTTTCAGGCGAAAGGCGATCTCCTCCAGCGCCGCGTCCCACGAGATGCGTTCAAACTGCCCCGAACCCTTCGGCCCGACTCGCCGCATCGGAAACATCAGGCGGTCGCGGTGATAAACCCGCTCGGGATACCGCGAGACCTTGTGACACAAAAACCCGCGCGTGAAAGGATGCTCCCGATCCCCGCGCACGGCAACCGCCCGATCGTCCTCCAACGTAACGAGCATCGCGCAAGCATCGGGACAATCGTGCGGGCAAACGGCGCGAACGGTGCGAAGTTGCGTCATGGGATCTCTCTGGCGGCGAAAAGTCGGATGAATCTTTCCTCAGAAACTGGAGTCGCGGAACTCGACATCGTTTCGCGTGAAGATGTCATCGACGGTGGCATGAGGCAAATCGTATTTGATGAATCGCACCCTACCGTCTGCCATCACGAAATTGCAGCCCTGATCGTGATCGCTGGAAAAACCGTCCGGATCGCTGAGCTTTGAGTGCAGCGCATGGTCGATGTCTTCCGGCTTGGTCCAGGGAATTCGAGCGTGCGCACATTCGCCGACCAGCACCGTGTTCGACGTTCCATCGAAAATATCGCGAATCGCGACTGGGAGTTCGCCTCGAAAAATACAACGCGCCCCAAATGGCACAGCGTAGTTTGTATAGCCATTGGCAGTCGAAGATCGATCTCCTTTGCCGCCTAGCAGGCCGAACGAAAACTTTGCCAGCAATTCCGCTTTTGCATTTTGCGGACGTGACGGGCAAGCGAAAACGTCGGGCATCTTTGCGAGCAACTCCCGGTTGTTCGGACCGTCCCACGGCTCGTCGAAGCGGTACTCGTCGTACAGTCCTTGGCAACCGAGATACGGCAGAATGAGCACTCGCCAGCTATGCCATGGCCGGCCATCCGGCCCCAACACGAATGCCGGCGGAAATGAACCACACGTAGCGTGGTACTCGTGCAATGCCCCTCCCAACTGCTTGAGGTGGCCTTGACACATCGATCGGTGGGCAGCTTCGCGAGCGTTTCTCACGTGCGGCCAGAGGATTCCCAAGCCGAGCGCGATGTAAATCACAATCCGAGCCCACCGTAACCAACGGTTACTTCTGACGCGCGGCAGCGGCGAGGTAGGCTCGCTCATGGGTGTTTTCAAAGAGAGTCAGAAGTCAGAAATGAGTTCTCCACCGTTGCGTGTGAAGATCGCGTCGACGGTCGTTTGCGGCAGGTCGCGGCCGATGAATCGCACGGTCCCGTCGCCCATCAGGAAGTGGCAGCCCTCCTGATCGTGATAGCTGGAAAAGCCGTCGGGATCTCCGATCTTCGAGTGAAATGCGATGTCGATGTCTTCGGGTTTGGTCCAAGGAATCTTGGTCCGATTCGATTCACCAATCATTACGGTGTTGGAAGTGCCGTCGGTGATGTCTTTGATCGTGACGGCCACGGTGCCCCGAAAGGCGCAATCCTGGCCTAGCACCGCCGCGTAGCTGGTGTTGCCGTCTCTCGCCGAAACAGGATGCGCAACACATGCCAGCAGGCCGAACGACATCGTCGCGAGCAAGTCCGCCTTGGCGGCACGCGGCCGAGACGGACAGGCGAAAATCACTGGCATCTTCGTCAGCAGCTTGCGGTTGTTCGGCCCGTCCCACGGTTCGTCGAACCGATATTCTTGGTACAAAGGGTCGCATTCGAGAAACGGCAGGATCAGCACTCGCCAGCTATGCCACGGCCGGCCATCTGGTCCCAGTATGAATGCCGGTGGGAACGTGCCATACGTGTCGTGATAATTGTGGAACGCCAATCCAAACTGCTTGAGGTAACACTTGCAACTCGATCGATGCGAGGCTTCCTGAGCTTCAATCATCGGTCGCCACAGGAATCCAGCAATCATAATGACAGGAATCAGGCCGACGATCGTGATTCGAACCCAACGTCTCCAGCGACGAGGCGTGATCGGAGGAAGAACCGGCGTGCCTATTGGAGAATCGAAAGATAGCTCGCTCATGGAGAATTCCCTTCGGTTGCGAGATGACGTCGCGGACAGTGTACCGTCGAGCCGGCATCTGCCAAGAGGTTTCGTGCGTCGATCCGTCTTGTCAGCTTGCGAACGGGCGAAATTCCAACTCACCCGTTCGTCGCAGATTGCACCAACAGACCTGCGGCAAGTCGCGGGTGATGATCGGGAAGTGGGCATCGACGAAATCTTGTCTGTAATGAGACAACTCTGCCGATTTCAGCAACATCAGCCGTCGAGCCGGCCAGCGCCGCGCGACCCACGCGGCGAGCGAATCACTCGTCACGTCCCAATTGTGAGGCAGTCGTTCTTCCGCCGAGATCACGGATTCCTCGGCGCTCACGAACGACATCAAGTCGAGCAGCGGAACTCGGCCACGTTGCCAAACCAATTCGGCGGCGGAGCGGTCCGCAACGAGTTCCAACTCCGGCAGCAGATCGAGCAGCAGCCGCTGATTCAACCGGATCGCTTCCAACGCCAGCCAATGCGAGCGTTCTTCGTCGAGGCCAAAGCACTCGTGCCAATGTCGCACGATATCCACCGCAGCGCCGCCGCCGCAGACGAGCAACGGTTGGTCGCCAGCGAGCCTCGTGAACACCACTCGTAATCGCTCCGGCAGATCAGCGAGATCCAACAGGCTGCCGCCGAGTTTGACCACTACGACTCTCATCCGGCGATTCCGTTCGCGTGAAATTAATGGCTTCGCACGAAACCCCAACGTACCAAGGCTAAGAGTCCGCAGGCTGCCGGCGGAGAATAAAGCCAGAGCAAACCGCGAGACGGCGAAGCGCTATTAACAAACGACATGAACAACACACTGGCGACTGGAAGCATTGCCCCACATGCCAGCCAAGCGTCAAGTTCTCGACGATGCACACTATGAGTGACACGGTAGAGTGAAATGAGTCCGAGTAACCACGCCGCCAACGTCGTCACGGCGAAAAACGCGAAGATCATCAGAATGATTGGTCCAGCATCGAAGTGACCGAGAATCATCGGACACCCTTCGTAGTCTGATCGACATTATCAGTCGATGATCTTGTTGATGCCGTACTCGACGATGCCGCGAGCGCCGGCCGCTTTGAGTTGCGGGATGATGGTGCGGACCAGCGACTCATCGACGATCGTGTTGACGTCCACCCAATCGGGATCGGACAACGATGAGACAGTCGGCATCTGCAACGCCGGGAGTTGCTTGAGGACTTTTTCCAAGTCGGCGCGGCGGACGTTCATCATCAGGCCGACTTTGCCCTCGGCGGCCAGGCAGCCTTGCAGCATCAGCGCGATGTTGTCGATCTTCGACTTCTTCCAAGAGTCTTTGATCGCTGACTTGTTCGCGATAAATCGAGTCGTGCTCTGTAAGATGTCTTCGACGATCCGCAGATTGTTCGCACGCAGCGAACTGCCGGTCTCAGTCACCTCGACGATCGCGTCGGCCAGCTTCGGCGGCTTCACCTCGGTCGCGCCCCAACTGAATTCGACCTTAGCGGTCACGCCGTGCTTTGCCAAATATCGAGTCGTCAGCCCGACCACTTCAGTCGAGATGCGTTTACCTTGCAGGTCTTTGACCGACTGCACCGGCGAATCGTTCGGCACGCACAGCACCCAGCGGACGGGATTGCGGCTGACCTTCGAAAACATCAACTCACAGATTTCGACAACGTCGGCATTCGTTTCTTGAATCCAGTCGAAGCCGGTGATGCCCGCGTCGAGCACTCCTTCCTCGACGTATCGCGCCATCTCTTGAGCGCGGATCAGCAGGCACTCGATATCCGGATCGTCGATCGTCGGGTAATAGCTCCGCGACTGAAACTTGATGTTATAGCCGGCTCGTTGAAACAGCGCGGCGGTTGCCTCTTGCAGGCTGCCGGCGGGAATGCCGAGCTTCAAAATACGGTCTGCCATAAAAACTCCAAAACACCTTGAGGCTATTCGCCAAGTAACTTCCGCCAACTCTCCACATCCAAAACTCGATCAATCAACTCGCCCAGCCGAACCTCATCGCGGATCGCCAGAATCGTCTCGCGAACCTTGCGTGTCGGCTTGCCCAATCGTTTGGTGCCGATTCGTAAGATGTCCTCGGCCCGCCCCTTGGCGAGTCCTTCAGCCAGTCCTTTGGCCAGTCCTTCGGCCAGTCCTTCGGCCAGTCCTTGGGTCCGTCCTTCGGCGAGTCCTTCTTCGACGATCAATTGATAAGTTGTGGATTCTCGCATGATTTCGCGAACTCCTTGTAAAACGGTCTGAGCGAAAACTTGGTCGTATCGTAACCCCACAAGGACGAAAGTCGCAGTCCAAAGCTCCGCTTCAACCGCGCGCGAGACTTCTTCGCGGAATCGCTTTGCCATTCGCTTCACGAGTTTGGGGATTTCCTGCTTCGAGACATCGCTGACGAGAACCAGCGGCAACACGCCGATACCCAACCCCAGCAGCTTTTCCACCGGCAACTCCCAGACCTTGATCACTTCGTAACGAAAGTCGGTCTTGCAGGTGCCCAACGGGGACTTGGCTCGGTAGTGGCCGGTGTTGCCTCGTCCCCAGGCTGCTCGATCCAGCAACAGGACACAGGTGTGAACGCACATCCGATGTCGCTTGGTCAGTCGTCCGTTGCCCTCGTACATCCGAATGTCGAGGAATTTGTCGTAGTACGATTGCGGCTCGAAGTGCAGCACAAACGGGTCCGGCCCGCCGATCTCCAGCACGCGATCGGCAATGGTCGCGATGGTCGACACATCGCTGTCCACGACTTTCACCGGAGTTCCCTTGGGCACGCCGACCAGTTCCGACCAGTCCTTCGGAAAGGTCGAAATCGGATGCTTCATCGCGACATCAATGCCCGCCATCTCCCACTCCGGCCGCGAGGGCATTACTTCTTGTAGACCGCCTTCGGGTCGAACACTCGATCGCCGATGACGGTGACGTTTCCGGTCGCCGGGTCGATGCGGCGGAAGAAGCAGCTTTTGTAGCCTTCGTGGCAGGCGGCTCCGCCGATCTGATTCACTTTGACGAGTAGCGTGTCGGCGTCGCAGTCGAAGAAGAGTTCCTTTAACTCTTGGACATTGCCGCTCTCTTCGCCTTTGCGCCACAGTTTTTGACGGCTACGGCTGAAGTAACAGACACGGCCGGTCTGCAACGTTTCCAGATAAGCGGTTTGATTCATGTAGGCCAACATCAAGACCTCGCCCGTCGTCACGTCTTGAGCGATGACCGGGATGAGTTCGGCTTTCGTGAAATCGGGTGCATCGGCAGACACGGGGAACTCCCAAATACTTAAAACGAGCAGTTTTCAATGCAAAGGCGCAAAGATGCCAAGACGCAAAGGATCACAAAAGAAGTGCAGCTCGCGATACAAAAACCTCAAGCACGCCCCCCATTCTTTGCGTCTTCGCGCCTTTGCGTTGAAATCAGTTTCAGACAGCTACAGATAGTCGTTGATGAGGTTCTCGATCATCTCTTGCCGACCGCTTTCATTCGGGTCGGGGTTGCCTTTTTGAAGCATGTAACTTTCCAGTTCCGCGAAGTTGGTGGCCCCTTCCTCGATCTTCTGGCCGATGCCGGAGTCGTAGCTGCGATAGCGGTTCTTGACGATGTTTGACAACGCGCCGTCCTGGCGGATGGCGGCGGCAATCTTCAGTCCGCGAGCGAACGCATCCATGCCTCCGATGTGCGCGTAGAACAGATCAATCGGCTCAAACGATTCGCGGCGGACCTTCGCATCGAAGTTGACGCCTCCGGGCGCGATGCCTCCTTGCTTCATGATGACCAGCATGCACTGAGACGTGAGATAAATGTCGGTCGGGAACTGGTCGGTGTCCCAGCCGAGCAGCAAGTCGCCCGTGTTCGCGTCGATGCTGCCGAGGGCGTTTTGGATCGAAGCGTATTCCAGTTCGTGCATCATCGTGTGGCCGGCCAGCGTCGCATGATTGGTTTCGATGTTGAGCTTCACAACCCCTTCCAGTCCGTTCGCGCGGATGAAGTTCAGACACGCGGCGGCGTCGTAATCGTACTGGTGTTTGGTCGGCTCTTTCGGCTTCGGCTCGAACAGGAACTGGCCCTTGAAGCCGATTGACTTGGCGTGGTCGTGAGCCATGTGCATGAACTTGGCGAGATGATCCAACTCGCGTTTCATGTCTGTATTGAACAGGTTCATGTAGCCTTCGCGCCCGCCCCAGAAGACATAGTTCTCGCCGCCGAGGTCGTTAGTGACCTCAATCGCTTTCTTCACTTGAGCCGCCGCATAGGCGAAGACGTCGGCGTTGCAACTTGTGGCGGCCCCGTGCATGAAGCGCGGGTTCGAGAACAGATTCGCCGTGCCCCAGAGTAGTTTGACACCGGTTCGGCCTTGAGCCTCTTTCAACTTGGCGGCGATTGTGTCGAGCTTCTTGTTCGACTCGGCCAACGTCGCTCCTTCGGGAGCCACGTCGCGATCGTGGAAGCAATAAAACGGCGCACCGAGTTTTGAGATGAACTCAAACGCCGCATCAACTCGTTTGAGCGCGTTCTCGATCGAATCGCTGCCGTCATCCCACGGACGTTGCATTGTGCCGGGGCCAAACGGATCAGAGCCGGTCCCTCGAAACGTGTGCCAGTAGCAGACGCTGAACCGCAGCCAGTCACGCAGCGAGCGGCCTTCGACCACTTCGTCGGCGTTGTAGTGCTTAAAGGCCAGCGGGTTCTTCGACTTCGGGCCTTCAAAAGGGATCGTGGAAGGAACGGTCGGGAAGTAGTTGGTGCTCATGAAAATGCTGCCTTGATACGTGGGTCACGTTGAAGCTGGCGACGTGTTTTCACAGGTTTCCGCGCGGGCGAAGAAGGTAACGGCAGCGCCGGTTCGATGCCATTGTCCAGAGTCACAAGTTGTGAGCATAAAATGAACTCGTGAAGTCACACTGGCAATGTGAGGGAATCGGGGATGAAATGTCCCGGTTTCGGCAACCTGGCTCCAGAAAAAATTCTGATATGCACTCGCAAAAGTCTGCAAAGTTGAACGTCAACGTACCGGCTGTCGGGATTGATCTGGGGACGACCTTTTCGGTGGTCGCTCATCTGGATGCCAGCGGGCGACCGAAATCGCTGATCAATGCCGAAGGGGACATTCTGACTCCCAGCGTGGTGCTGTTTGACCAGGCGTCGGTCGTGGTTGGGAAGGAAGCGGTTCGCGCCGCGGGGTTGGAACCGGATCGAGTCGCTGCGTTCGCCAAGCGAGACATGGGGAGCCCGTTCTACTCCGTGCCAGTCGGGGGTAAGAGAATTCCGCCTGAGGTGATTCAGGCGTTGGTCCTGGAAAAGCTGAAGATGGATGCGGAGGCTCAGATTGGACCGTTCACGAAAGCGGTCATCACCGTTCCGGCTTTCTTCAACGAACCGCGGCGCAAGGCGACTCAGGATGCGGGCCAACTGGCGGGACTGGAGGTCTTGGACATCATCAACGAGCCGACGGCAGCGGCGATCGCGTTCGGGTATCAAGCGGGTTTCCTGTCACCGTCCGGGGGCGCCCGACAGCCGGAGCGAATTCTGGTGTATGACCTCGGTGGCGGGACGTTCGATGTCACGGTCATGGACATTGACGGCACGCAGTTTCGCACGCGAGCCACCGCTGGCGACGTGTATCTCGGTGGCCTCGATTGGGATCGCCGAATTGTCGATTGCGTGTGCGAAGAGTTCATGCAGACGTATCGCGGCCAAGACCCTCGGCAAGACATGGCGGCCATGAACAAGTTGCTGCGCGAGGCCGAGGACGCGAAGCGTGCGTTGTCCGCGCGCGAACAAACGACGGTGACCGTCGAGTTTCGTGGCGATGGCTTGAGGGTTCCGATCACTCGTTCGCAGTTCGAGGAACGAACGGCCGATTTGCTGGAACGAACGCGCTTCACGGTCCGCGGCGTCCTGCGAGATGCGAGCTTGTCTTGGTCCGACATCACGCGCGTCCTGGTTGTGGGCGGATCGACCCGGATGCCGATGGTCACTCGGATGTTGGAAGAGGAAAGTTGCCGCAAACCCGATCGTTCGGTCTCGGCCGATGAAGCCGTCGCCCATGGCGCGGCGCTGTATGCCGGGTTGCTGTTGGCGGACGGTTCGCGCAGCCGCTCGCAAGTCCGAGTCACCGACGTCAACTCGCACGACTTGGGGGTGATCGCGATCGAGAAACTGACCGGCCGCCAACGCAACGTCGTCTTGATCCCACGCAACTCGCCATTGCCGGCGTCGCACACTAAGCGGTTTCGCACTCATGCGGATGGCCAGAAAACGGTGGGCATCAAAGTGGTCGAGGGAGGCGATGCGTCTGGTCAAAATTCAACGCCGATCGGCTCCTGCACGATCCGCGACCTGCCGAACGATTTGCCACGTGGCACCGCCGTCGAAGTCACGTTTACCTACGCGGCCAACGGCCGCCTGTCAGTGACCGCGATGCTCCCCGGTCACGACCGCAGCACCACGCTCGAACTCGACCGCGCCTCAGGGTTGTCGGACGACAAACTCAAGATGTGGAACCAACGCCTGAGACAATCCGACGGCCCGCTGGAGTTTGTGGACGGATAAGTCGAACGGCAGATGAAAACGTATCAGATTCAATGCCAATACAAGCCCGACGCGCAAGCGAGTGAATTCGGTCTTGTATTGGTAATTTTTCATCTGCAGATCGCCTAAGCTAAGTCGCCCGCTGTTCGAGCGTTTTGAAAGTTGTCAGCGAGAGTTTAGGCATTCACATTCGCTCGCAACCACGACTCAATGTCGTCGATCGACCAGCGATAATTTTCCGCCTCAAGACAAAACTGAACGATCTCGGCATCGCTGGCGACAATGGTTCCCAGTGCGTTCACGGACAGAAACCATTCCAAGACCGCATAGGCCGTCCGTTTGTTGCCTTGGCGAAAACCGTGGTTCAGCAACAATCCCTGAAACAAATAGGCTGCCTGTCGGAGTCCATCAGCCTGCTCATAGATTGCGGCATGAATTGGACGAGCGAGCGCCGATTGGAGTAGCCCTGGCCAGCAGGGACCGTAATAGGTCTCTTGCCACAAATCGCACATCAAGTAGTCGTGCAGTTCCAGCAAGAACTCGTAGCTCGGATAGCGCACGTTGCTACTCCGTCAGCTTACGGAAGACTTCGCGGCGCTTTTCGGTCAGGTTTTTCAGGAACTCACGATCCTCTTCCCGCAAATGAGGAATCTCTTCACCGGCATCCACCCACAACGTCACCTGCTGACCTTCCGGCAACTGAATCGGACCAGTCGGCCTGAAGACTCCATCCTGATATTTGGCAACGATCGCTTGCATGAGTTGTTTCCAAAAGGACCAAAGGCAATTTATCGCGTTCGCATGAAATCCAACAAGTGGACTTGTCAGATTCGGTTCATCGACGTCGACCATCCTATTGCAGTCGGATACTAACCGATCGACCCCGGCACGCGGTTTGTGGACACTCGAGTTGAACACCGATAGAAACTCTGGCCACTGGCGTTCCGTTGCTTTTGCTCACACGCTGAGAGGCCACGATGACTCACTTTCGGAAATGGATGTTGCTCGCGCTGATCGTGTTGGTTCCCGCGTTGATCACGGCGCAAGAGAAGTCCTCGCGATTGCCCAAGCCTGACGACAGCGCCGTGACGGAGGCACGCGCCAAAGTCCACGAGCTGTTTGCGAAAGACTACCGCGAAGCCAAGAACCCAGAGAGCAAGGCGAAATTGGCCGAGCAGATGGCGAAGCGGGCGGCCGATGCCAAGGAGTCGCCGGTCAATCGGTTTGGGTTGTTCTGTGAAGCTCGCGACCTCGCCCTGCAAGGCGGAGACGTGTTGTCGGCGTTTCGCATCGTCGAGGACATGGCGAAAACCTTTGACGTGTCGCCGTTCCAAGAAAAGATCGACCTGATTCAAAAAGTCTCCAAG
>JAYVSP010000826.1:0-7816 GCA_043775215.1 Planctomyces sp.
GCGGCTCGAGACATCGTGACTTCCTTGTCAGGTGTGGTTAATAAAACTCCTTTTCTGGAAATAGTTTACGAAGAAATCTGATTCTCAGATAGCCTCTAGTCACGAACTCCACTGACCACCGCGCAGTGAATCAACGTGGTGACAATCGGCTCCAGTCGCAATCCCACTTCGGTCAGCCAGACTTGGAACTCGCGCGCCGAATACGCTCGGCCTTCAGTGAGCGTGAACAGCGCGGCGGAGTACAACGCGATCGGTAATGGGCCATCATGATCGTCGTTCAGCAAGACGTCGTGAATCAATAATCGGCCGCCAGCGGATAACGCCGCCGCGCAGCGTTGGACCAACGTGCGACATTCGGGCTCGTCCCAGTCGTGCAAGATGTTCGACAGCAGACAGACGTCGCATGCCGGGACCGGATCGCGAAACATGTCGCCGGGTATGCACTCCAGGCGATCGGCTACTCCATACTGCTGAGCCATTTCGCGAGCGACCTTGAGCACCTCCGGCCGGTCCCACACGATCGCCTTCAGTTCTGGATGCCGCCGCAACCAGGCAATGCTGTAAATACCTGATCCGCCGCCGACGTCGAGCAATGTCTTCGCCCCATCGAGAGAGATTCGCTCGGCCATTACCGGCGCGACATTCTTTGCACGCCCGGCCAGCGAAAGGGTCAGGAACCGAGCCGACGCTTCTGCCTCCATCGCCGATTCGGTCCCCTCGCGGTAGATGAATGCCGTGCCTTCATTCTCAGACGGATCGGCGCCGGCCGGCCGATTTGTCCTGAGCCGCTCGATCATTTCGCGGGCGCCGGGACTTTGCCCGGCCAGTGCGATGTAGCCGCTAACATCGAATTCTGATCCCGGTACAAGGTGCTCGCGGCCCAGCGCGGTGAGCGTCAATCGCCCGGATGAATCAACGGTCAACAAGCCCATCGCTCGCAGAGCCGTAAATAACACGACTGCCGGACGGCGCTGCAATCCGATCTCCACGCGGAGGTCGTCGAATGACATTGCACGTTCGCTCAATCGGCGGAATAGCTCAAATTCCACCACGGCGGCGGTGAGCAACTCCGTACCGTAGCTTCCGCGGAACAGCTCAAAGATCGGAGTTGGGTCGATGGTCGGTGGAGTCATTCGGGACATCGTGGATTCCGGTGGAAATGTTTATTGGACTTAGCGGCTGGACAAGTACTTCGCGACCATCTCCGCTCGCAAGCGACCGAGCAATTGTGGATTCAGAATGCTGCCGTGATCCTGGCCCGGGTGCATCTCGACAACCGCGCCGCTTTCAAGTTTCTTCAGGGACTCGGCGAGCAGACGCGTGGCGCCTTCGAGATAAAACGTGTCGAGATCGCCCATGTGGACATGCAACTTGCCTCGCAGCTTGGGTCCAAGAGTCGGCCATTTGCGTTCGAGCTTGAGGCGAATGTCATATGGCTCCCACGTCTTGGCCACGTCGGTATTGACTGCTCCAGTCTTACGGTCCCACGCGCGGATCGGTTTGCCATCGGGGCCACGTGGGCCGAACGCCGCCTCAAAGCTGTGAAGCTGACCTCCGGGGCCGAGCACCTCTTCCATCAAGTCGAAGTCGCGATACCACAGCACCGGCTGAATGCCCTTTCGAGCGATCGGCCGCCGGTTGCCGTTGTGATCGAGGTACATGTTCTCGCCCGCCGCGTACAAGTTGATGTTTTGAAAGTCTTCAAAAGTGACGGGGTCGGGCGAAGTGCTCCAGGTTCCCGCGAAGTCATCGGGGTGTGAGATCATGATCCATAAGCTCGACCAGCCGCCGGAGGAATGCCCGGTGAGGAACCTCGCTTGCGGCCGAGCATCCGTCCGAAATTGCTTGTCGAGTTCCGGGATCAGCTCTTGCACCAGCGCGGTTCCATACGGCCCGTTGTTGGCCGAATCGGCAAACGCGTGATGCCCCAGCGGACAACTCGGATCGAGCATCACGCGAATGAATTCGACTCCACCGTCATTCGATTCCTCAACTGGCTGCGCGCGAACGCCGCTAAAGTGAGTGCCGCCGAAACCCGGAATGTTGAAAATCACCGGATACCGTCTTTCCGCCTGCGGTTGATAACTTGCCGGCAGCAACACGCTCGCATGTAAGAAGACGTCTCGTTTGTGAAATTCGCTCAATAGCGGCGAACGCAATCGCAAAAGTTTGCACCAGTCGTTCTGTGGAAACGCTCGTTCTGGGACAAACTGCGTGATCGGCAACTCGACCGGTATGTCGTTTCCCGCCGCTGGCAGCACCGCTGCGGACGAGAATCCATTCCCCGCGCCATCACCGATTTTCCGCTCCCACGCATTGAACCTCGCAACAGCTTGCACGCGCCAGCCGGACAAGCCGACCTGCGCGAGCGACTGCGGATACGTCAGCACCTCTCGGTTTTTGTCGATGTCGATCAGCAACGGCTCGTCAGGCAGCCAGTCGGTCACATCGCGTCCGACAAGTACTTCCGGGTTGAACCAATCCAAGCGTTCCCGTGGCTCCGGCCGAGTCTTACTGAAATATAACACGACTCGCCCGCTGAACGGTTCCGCCCGCAGTGACTTCGGGAAACTCAATCGAAATTGCTGATGCGGTTCTGCAGCTTGCTTCGCGTCCTGAGCGATGACAACGGGGCCGTCCCATGATGAGCAGTTCGCCACAACGGCAAGCAGCGACAACAGCATCACGGCCACACGGCGAACCGGGCAAAAAAGTTTGTCGACGCTGCGGTTAGATGCGAACAACATGCAGATCCTTTGAGGTGGAAATCAGGCCTCGGACGCGAAACTCAGTCTTCCAGTTGTTTCCGGCTGGTGTCCGGAGCGAGGGCGATGACGAGCATTCCCAGCGCGAATGCGACGCTGGTGACGCGGCCGATGCGGGCATAGTCGCCGCCGAAGAGATCCATCAACATTCCGGTCGCGAAGACGGTGATGGCGGTCAGGATGCGGCCGAAGTTAAAGCTCACTCCCGCGCCGGTGGAGCGGACTCGCGTGGGGAATAGCTCCGGCAAGAACAGAGGCAGCCAGCCGAAGTAGATACCGCTGAAGAAACCCAGGCCCGCGACCCAATAAAGAAATGAACCACTCGTCGGGACCACGAACCAAAACGTGTATTGGGCAATCGACAGACAAGCCAAACTGACCAAGAAATACGTGCGACGGCGCCCCACAACACTGGCGATCCAGCCTCCCAAGAGACTGCCGACGATACCAGTGATCGCTCGCGCCTGATTGACCTGAGCTTTCAGAAACGGATTTGGCGGCGTGGCAGACTCGGCGGCTTCGGTCGCCCAGGGAATCATCCAGTTCGCGATGCACCATCCACCGATGATTGGGATCGTAGCCAACAGGATGCCGACCAGCGTGACGCTCAGCAGCGGCGGCCGAAAGATTTCGCTCCGCATTGATGAGCCTGCCGGGTTGTTTGCTCGATCTCCACGTGTGGCCAACCATCGTGGTGACTCCGGAACTGCGACGAGCGAGAACAGTCCCAGCACAAGCGGAGAGGCTCCGACCCACATCACCCAGCGCCATTCTTCGGGCGTGATGCGGACTTTCGTGGCCAGAGTGGAAAGTAAAAAGATTCCGATGTTCGCCGACGTACCGATGACTCCCGCGACCATCGGACGAGACATGTTGGCCCATGCTTCCGACACCAACGCGACTCCGTTGGGCCACATTCCGCCGACGCCCGTGCAGGCCAAGTACCACGCGATCAACAGTTGCTCCGGCGATTCTGCTTGCGTCGCGACGGCCGCCATCGACGAGTAAGCAAGAATGCTGGCCGCCATCGCCTTTGCGCGTCCGATGCGATCTCCCAGCCGTCCAAACAGCAGCCCGCCCGTGGCCGCTCCAAACAAAAACGCGCATTGATACCAAGCGAACCAACGGTCGACCAATGTTTTCCAGGTCTTCAATTGCGTTTGGTCTTCGGCCGACAGACTCGGCCCGCCCGATTTCTTTTGGGCCTGAGCGTGTTTGTTCAAGGAGTCGTATCGAGCAACATCAAGCTCCCCAGTTCGCCCCAGCAAGTCGATGGCTGCTGCTTGCCCGACCAGTTGCGTGATCGACATCTGCACGCCGGCACACAGCCAGCCGAGAAACGCGCAGACCAAAACGACGTATCGGCCGGACGTCGATAACGGTTGGGCGGCGGCCAGCGGCGATGCGGTCATGGGTTCTCCGATCAGGCAATGATGGGACGAATAGGACCGATGGGACGTATGTGAAACATAAATCACATAAGTCCCATCAATCCTATTTCGCGCAAGGCTTGAATGATGTCTCGTCCGGTCATGCAGAAGTTCCTTGCTTATTTGAGATTTGCTGTGCCGGACAAACGTCGGCGAACGGGGGCCGTCAGGCCCCTGGTGCTTTTCTCCGCTCGGAAAACCAGGGGGCTGACGCCACCCCGTTCGCCTTTTTGGCGGGCGTGTCAGATTTCAGATTCCGTTGTTGCAATTTTGCAGATTTTGTATTGGCTTCTACTCCGCGGCGAGTTTCGTCGGACAGCCGAGGATTTCTGCGCATTGTGGCTGATCTACCGGAAAAGGTTGCGTCGTCTGAGAGCGTGGATTGCTTGAACCCCATGTAACCCCATTGGCGTCCCCGAGGGATGAGGCGCAACTCCTTTGGAGCAAGTGCTAAAGACATTCCTCAGCCCAAACCCTTTCGCGCCCGCAAAACCTTCAATGTTTGCAGAATAGCGAGTGCTGGGACGGAGTCCCAACCTACGGCTGGGGGCGTGAGAACTGTTGCAATCGCGCGTCTCGTTATGACCGCGACAGCCCGTACAACCGGACCAGCCGGTATCGTCGGCAGCATGTGCAAAAACCGCACTCTTTCGCTGATCCGAGCGACTGTCACACGATGGAGAATAGGTCGCCATTCGCGCCCCATGTGTGTCGAGTTTGGCGATTTCCCGTGACGATTTGCTTGGTTGTACGCACTGTGGCAGTTCTGCTGAGGGCAGTGTGTGGGATTGGCGGGCGATTCCCAATTTGGCACGAATGCCAGCCTGGCCGATGCATCAAGGAACCGTTTCAGATTTAAGGAGAATATGCAATGCGTCTGTTTCCATGGTTGGATTCATTGAATCAGTCCTTGAGCTTGGCGAAGGCACGTAACACCCGCCGAGCGCTCGTCCGACTGGAAAGCCTCGAACCCCGCATGCTGTTGACGGTCACGTCGGTCGTCACCCCCGGAGGAGGACAAGATGGCGGCGACCTGTTGACGATCACGACCGATCAAGACGTCGCGGTGGGGGTCGATTTTGATGGTTTCGTCACCGTCAATGGCTCCTCGGACCTCGACGGAGACACGGTAGACCAGGACGAACCGGCCGAGAACGTCACCGAACTGGTCGTCGATGCGTCCGCCGATGCCGACGTCGTGGGCAACATTCTCGATCTGTCGGGAGTCGACAGTAACTTCGGTGCGGCCTTTGGAACCACCTGCGCCATCGTGGAAATCATCGGCAGCTCTTTCCCAGACACGATCATCGGGAGCCAGTTGAGCGACTTCATCAGCGGCGGCAACGAACTAGTCCTCGACGCCGACCCCACCACTCCTGACGGTGACCTCATCGACGGCGGTGCTGGCTTCGACACAATCAATGGTGAAGCGGGCGAAGACACGATCGACGGTGGCGATGATTCGGACACGATCACGGGGGGCGCTGACAACGACAGCATCGACGGCAGCGCTGGCGACGACAACCTCTCCGGAAACGCTGGCAATGACACCCTGAATGGGGGTGATGGCGACGATATTCTGGATGGTGGGGTAGGCGACGACAGTCTTAACGGTGGCGCCGGCCAAGACAAACTCGTTGGCGGTTTTGGCAACGACACGATCGAAAGTGGTGCCGGCCAATCCTCGGTTGTCGACTGCTTGGACACGATTGTGGGCGGAGCGGGCAATGACTGCCTGATTTGGACCACGACCGACGCCTCGGTCACGTTCGATGGCGGAGCGGGAAATGACATCCTACTCGTCCGAGGCGGCTTCGGAAACGACACCATCGTTGTTTCAGGGGTCGCAACGAATCAGTTCCGAGTCACGTCCGCTGGGAATAGCGTGACGACTGCGAACATCGAAAACGTCTATGTCGATGCCGGCGCAGGCAACGATACCGTCACGATTAGCGGCCTGAGTTCATCGTTTTCCCCTGCGAGCCGGCTGGTCGTGTTCGGCGGCGAGGGAAATGATCGCATCAACGGCAATAACGTGGCTCTGAATGGCTTCGCTCCCCCCACTCTCAACGGTGGTGATGGCGATGACTCGATTACCGGCACTGCGAAGGGCGATGAGATCAATGGGCAGGCCGGTAACGACACGCTGAATGGCGGCGAAGGAAACGACACGATTGATTGTGCGGGCGCGGATGACGGTGGCCTCGCAGCCTGCAGCCCTGTCGATGCCCCGGCGGAGCAAGTGTTGCCGCCATCGGTCAATTTTCCCGAAGTTGCACTGACGGATGCCGGCTTGGGCGATGACGTCATCTTGGGTGGCAACGGCAATGACAGCCTTTGTGGCGTAGAAGGCAATGACACGATCAGCGGCCAAGCCGGTGACGACAATATTAACGGCGGTGTCGGAGACGATTTGCTGAACGGCGACGCCGGCAATGACTCGATTGTTGGCGAGAGCGGCGATGACCAAATCCTGGGTGGTGCCGGCAACGATACTCTCGAAGGTGTCGAAGGCAACGACACGATCAGTGGTAACGCCGGCGCGGACACTATTAACGGTGGCGAAGACGATGACGTTCTGCGTGGCGATCAAGGCAATGATTTCATCCAAGGTGGGAATGGTGACGACTCGATCGACGGCGGTGACGGTGATGACACCATCCAAGCGAACGACGGCAATGATACCGTCAATGGCGGAATCGGCGACGATTCCATCTTCGGCGGATTGGGTGACGACACCGTCAATGCAGGAGCCGGAGACGATGTGGTAATTCTGGATGAACTTGATACTTCATTGGGTTTCGGCAACGACTCGGCAGATGGAGGTACCGGCAACGATACGATGTTCGGCCAGGGCGGGGATGACTACCTGAACGGTCAGGGCGGAAATGACATCCTCTGCGCGGACAACGCGAATGGGACTGACCCCGGCAATGACACCGTCTGTGGTGGAGCTGGCAACGACAAGATGGACGGCGGCGAGGGTGACGACTACATGGCCGGCCAAGGCGGAAACGACTCGATCTTGGCGGGCGGTGGTCTGGACACTGTCTTTGGAAATGCCGGCAACGATACGATCTGTGGTGAAGAAGGCGACGACTTCATCGACGCGGGAGTGGGCAATGACAAGGTCGATGGAGGAGCCGGCAAAGACACGATCTTCGGCGGTGACGGCAACGACACGATCGTTGGCGGAGCCGGCAATGACAGTATTGATGGCGGTGCTGGCAACGACAAGATCTGCGGTAATGCCGGCTGCGACACGATCAGCGGTGGACTGGGCATCGACACATTGTCGGGTGGCACCGAAGTGGATGTCGTGTTGAATCCAGGCGGCTGCGATACCATCAACGAAGGGCTTGTCTGCACCGTTGTTTGCACAGACTTCTGTACCGCTTTGGAAACGCAATTTTTGATCGTATAATTTCGGCAAGAGCTGAGCGATACGATCCTAATGCGGAAAGTCATTCGAGCCCGTGCCATTTGGCATGGGCTCTTTTCGTTGGTTACCGATTTGTGCGACATACATGACCTATTGCTCAATGGGTGCGGCAAATTTGCCTGGCCCACACTAACCCGAAGCGCCAGCGAGGGCGGGCGCTCCACGAGACGTCAAACGGA
>JAYVSP010000827.1:0-6849 GCA_043775215.1 Planctomyces sp.
CAAATTTGCCGCACCCCTTTCGAGTGACGTCCCTTCGGGCCTGAAGACAGAAGACCGGAGCCCCAACGGGGCGAAACTTCGGCGATGACACCGGAGTTACGCCCCGTTGGGGCTTGCCGACGTTCGTCGTTCCGTCACCCAGGGCTGCGCCCTGAGCTATCGAGTCTCGCCCCGTTGGGGCAAGGCCGCGAAACAAAACACACTCGTTTTCGGCCTACAACAGATCCCTCCAATATTATAACTTTGCATCGCCCGTGCCTGACCCCATACGCCGTGCTGCACGATCTGACGGGGAATAGATATGCTCTGCCGCCAACTCCAATAATCAACATCCCGATGCCTCAGTGAGGGCGAACACTCATGGCTGAACTCAATCCGCATCACGCCGTCTATGCCGGCAGCTTCGATCCGCTGACGCTGGGGCACCTCGACATTATCCGGCGCGGCGCCGCGCTGTTCGACAAACTGACGGTCGGTATTGGTATCAATCCAGAGAAGCGGCCGCTGTTCTCGCCTGAAGAACGCGAGTCAACCATTCGCCACGTTCTCGCGCCGCTAAAGAACGTCGAGGTTCAATGCTTCGAGGGATTGACGGTGAACTTTGTCCGTGGCTGCAACTCGGCGGTCATGCTCCGCGGCGTGAGGACGCTGACTGACATTGAGACCGAATTCACCATGACTCTCGCCAACCGAGCGCTCGATCCGGCGATCGAAACGGTGTTTCTGATGGCTAGCGAAAAATACTCGCACATCTCCAGTAGCCTCATCAAACAGATCGCCAGCCTGGGCAAAGGAAACACGGCCGAGCAACTCAAGTCATTCTTGCCGCCGGAGATCATTGAACCGCTGCTGGCCAAGTTGCGTTGAACGATGCCCTCACTAATCCGACGCGCCAGCGAGAGCGAACGCTCCACAGCGCTCAATGCTCAAATTCGATGGGTAGCAAGTTACCGTCTGCATCGAGCGGCATTTCGAAAGGTCCAGCGAGGATTTCCAAGTCCGCACGCTGGCTGAGTTCGGGTAAATACGCTTCGCTGACGAGCACTTCGCTGAGGTGCAGCGTATTGGCAATTTGCACGACTTTGGCGCGAGTCGGTTCGACGAGGCCGAGTGTCGGTAAGGCGGCATGCATGACCTCGCGGTCGGTGTCGAAGGCAATCGGAATCATGGCAGCGGTTGGATGGCCGCCCGTCAAACAGTTGATGGCCGTGATGCGCCGGTCCACTTGAGCGACGGTTCGCGTGTTGGTGAATTCGGCCAGGCCGATGCCGGTCGCGTTGCCGTGAGTCGCGTGCGTTAGGCCGCGGACGAAAATGCGTTTCACCGAAACGTCATCGCTATCCGTCGCCGCATGGTCGTTGTACTTGCGGCCGATCACATTGGTGTCCATCCCCGTGCCACTGATGTTCTTGCCGATCTCGTCGATGATCAGTAGTTGAGTTTGCGGGAACGGCAGTCTCGGCAACCAGTGCTTGGCCTGCGTGAGCAGTTCCGACTCGCGCGTAAAAAAATCTTCCGGAGCGACCGCCGCGATCAGGCCGGTTTGGTCATAAGCGTTCTCGACAATCCCCAGGCCGCCGACCACTCGGCACTTTCGCAGAACGACGTCGGCAACCGCACGAATGATTTCCAGAAAGCTGAAATCCAGAATCGCGCGGTGATAAATCTTCGCCCCCTCATGTTTGCCCAAGCCAATGAGCATCATCTTGTGCAAACCCGACTCGACCGGTCCGACGAAGCCGGTGTGAGGTTTGACGCGGCCGACCACCAGCACGTGATCGCAACCAAAGGCCTGTTTGTCGAAATGAACCGGGATGCCTTGTGGCGTCGTATCGACGACGACGGTTTCCATCGAGGCTCGAATTTCAGCGCCGGTAAATTCTTCGGTGACGCCGTAGCCTTCGATGATCTGCCGCTGACCTTCGGCTGTTCCGCCGCCGTGGCTGCCCATCGCCGGCACGATGATCGGCTTCGCGCCGAGCTTCCGAATATGGTCGCACGCCGCCTTGATAATGATCGCGATGTTGGCGATCCCGCGGCTTCCGGCCGTAATCGCCACGGTCTGCCCCGCGCGGATCGAGCGGCTCAAGTTCAACGTCGCGAGTTGCCGGTCCACTTCGCCCGGAATATCGTTCACGCGTGTCGCATCAAAAGTCTGCCGGATTCGCAGCATGCGAGGCAAGTTCATGGGATGTCCTTTGGAGTGAGATTCTTTTCCCCACCGACCCCGTGTCGGTGGTGAAATGCCTTATGGCTACCGAATTCGCGGATAAAAATATGGTGGGAACAAGGCATTCGTTGAAAATGCGGTAGCAAAACGTAGCAACAAGGCATTCTTCCACCGACACGGAGTCGGTAGGGGAGCAGTGTATTCCCACACGGCAACATGATCCACACGAGTGAGAGTCGATGACCGATCCCAAATCTATTTCCAAAGCCACCGACTCTCCGCTGCCTCCGCGAGACGTTTTGATCGTCAACGCGCGGATTCAGATTCCGCACGACGAATTCGCGTTCGAGCACTCGCGCAGTTCCGGGCCGGGCGGACAGAACGTCAACAAGGTGAATTCGAAGGTCGCTCTTCGTTGGCGGCCACTGGATTCGCCGAGCATTCCAGCCGATGTCCGACATCGTTTCGCCGAGCGATTCGCGTCTCGGCTGCTCATGGACGGCAGCCTGCTCATCGCCTGTGAGAAGTCGCGCAGTCAACTTTTGAACCGGTTCGGCTGTTTGGAACAACTCGCCAAAATGCTGGCGGAGGTCGCCATTGCCCCAAAGCGTCGCCGCGCGACGAAGCCGACACGAGCCTCCAAAAAACGCCGCCTCAACGAGAAAAGGCAGCGGTCTGATACCAAACGCCTGCGCGGTTCGCCGTCCGAGGAATGAGGATTTACGACTGCGAAGTACGATCGGCGCATCAACAACATTCCGAGAGCCAAGTCCGCTATCCGTGTGGGCCTGCTTTCTGCGTTTTAGAACTCGTGCAGAAACAATTTGGTGATTTGGAGCCGCGCCCGTCAGGAAGCGGTGACCTTTGCCCGCTTCCTGACGGGCACGGCTCCGGAATTAGTTTCTGCAGGCGTTCTAATGAGTTTGACAGAGTCACGGATGACATGAGGGT
Source organism: Planctomyces sp. (assembly GCA_043775215.1). Lineage (GTDB taxonomy): Bacteria > Planctomycetota > Planctomycetia > Planctomycetales > Planctomycetaceae > SXKJ01. The sequence continues at coordinate 3,122 of JAYVSP010000827.1, forward strand.
GATCAAGATGGATCAAATGGAAAACCAACATACGCAAGACAATCCCGAAAACCATGAAGCTCAAGCTCCCATTCGCAAGCGGTTGGGTCGCGGGCTGAGTTCGTTACTGGGTGCGGATGACGATCCGACGACCGTGTCTTCCGCGCCGACAGACTCGTCCACGGTGACACCGGCGGGCGAGTTGCGGCACATCGCCACTGGCGACATCGAGCGCAATCCCTTTCAGCCGCGGACTGAGTTTGAAGAATCGTCGCTGCGCGAGTTGAGCGACAGCATTCAGCAACACGGCGTGCTTCAGCCGCTACTGGTTCGCGCGTTGCCCAGTGGTTTGTGGCAACTGATCGCCGGGGAGCGACGCTGGCGAGCGGCTCAAAAGGCGGGACTTCCGACGGTCCCGTGCCGAGTCCTCGACGTGGTGGACCAGCAGGTCTGCGAAGTCGCACTTGAAGAAAACCTCAAACGGAAAGACCTCAATGTCCTGGAAAAAGCGAAGGCGTTCCAGGACTACTTAGAGCGATTTGGCAGTTCGATTGAAGAGCTGTCGAAGCAGCTCAGTCTCGATCGCTCGACGGTGTCGAACATGCTGCGGTTGCTGGAACTGCCCGATACGGTCAAGCAGTCGCTCCGCGAGGACAAGATCAGTGCCGGACATGCTCGAGCGTTGTTGTCGCTGTCCGAACCCGATCGCATGTCGCTTTGCGAGCGGATCCAGTCTGAAACATTATCCGTCCGTGCCACCGAGGCCGCCGTCCGAAAAATGCTGGCGGCGAACACCGACGGCGAGACGGTTCCATTCGAGGGAGCGGCGAAGTCGAAGCCCGAGCCAACTCAACACGTCTTGTCGCTGCAAGGCCAACTCCGCGATCTCCTGGGCGTCCCGGTGGAGATCAAGCTCAAGGGCAAAGAGTCCGGCCAAGTCGTGATCACGTTCAGCTCCAACGATGACTTCGAACGCATCCTCCGCGTGCTGCGTCACGCGGCGTAAGGCCGCGAAAAAATTGCCCCCATCGACCCCGTGTCGGTGGTGAAATGCCTTGTGGCCACTCGACGGTGCAGAACAGTAATCTCGATTCCGGTAGCCCAGCCCCTTGTGGCATGGAGGACTCTCCCAAACGGTGGATCATCCGACCCACAAGGGGTCGGACTACAAACGGAATTGCTGTGTTAGACCCGCTGCTCGACAAATCCGTAGCCACAAGGCATTCTCTCCACCGACACGGGGTCGGTGGGGTAATTACTTCTGAGGAGAGGCACATGGTACGCGCGGGATTGTTGCTGGCGATGCTCGTCTTCGCACCGGGCGTGTCGCTCGCCGAGGACGACGAGGTGTTCAGCGAACTCACCGACCAGTACGGCTTCCGCCCGCTAGAACTGTTCAAGTTGTCGGAGCGTTCGGCCAACATGGTGGCTGGCGATCTGAATCATGACGGGCTGAACGATCTGGTCATCGCGGACAACAGCCACAGCCGTATCGATCTGCTGTTGCAGCGAGCGGCTCAACCGGCCGCCGATCCTGGGGCCAAAGTCGAGGTGAATCAGTTCAGGCCGCATTGGCGGTTCGAGCATCGCAAGCTGAGTGTCGATCACGAAATCGCCGCGATGGCTCTGGGCGACTTCAATAGCGACGGCCGGACCGATATCGCCTACTTCGCGGCTCCCGACAAGCTGGTGATCCGAACTCAGCCCAATGCGGGCGAATGGACGGAGAAGACCACGATCCGTCTGCCGGAAGTCCCCGCTCTCGCGTGGGTCGTGTTGGCGGGCGATCTCAACAGCGACAAGCGCGATGACATTGCGGTGCTGGGACTGAATCAGACGTACTTGCTGTATCAACAGAAGGACGGCAAGCTGGCCGCGCCGGAGAGTCTGTTCAACACGTCACAGCGAATGACGCTGGGACAGATCGCGGACCTTGATGGCGACGGTCGCAAGGATCTCTGCTATTTGTCACACGACGAAGGCGATCAAGCCTTCGCCGCGCGGCTGCAAGGTCAAGACGGCCGCTTGGGGCCGGAGTTGAAGTTCGATCTGACGAAACCGCGGTCGGTGTCGATCGCCAATTTGGACAAGACTCCGCAGGTCGAGTTGTTGACCGTCGACAGCGCGACCGGTCGGATCAAGCTGTTTCAAATGGAGCGTCCCGCCGCGAAGCCAGGTGAATTGGCCGGCCGCTTGATTCATTACGGTCTCGGTCAACAAGGGGCAGGGCGTGACCGTGATCTCGCGGCGGCGGACCTCAACGGCGACGGACTAACTGATGTCGTCGTGGCCGATCCGGAGGCGGCACGCATGATCGTCTTCACACAGCGCAAAGGAGCCGGTCTCGAACAGGGCGTTGCCTTCTCCGGTCTGGTCGGTGCCGAGCAAGTACGCGCAGCAGATCTGGACGGCGACGGATCGGCTGAGGTGGTCGTGCTCAGCACCAAGGAGAAGACGATCGGGCTGTCTCGATTTCAGGACGGACGGCTGACGTTCCCTCAGACGTTGCCGCTGGCCGGCAAAGAACCGATCGCGCTGGAGTTGGCCGACCTCAACGGCGACAAACAACTCGAAGTGGTGTTTCTCACCAAGGCTCGCGCGGCTCGAGAAACCAGTTTCGCCTTCGAGGCCCTGCGGCGCACGACTGAGGGTATCTGGGAACCGCAATTGTTCGATGGCAAGACGTCAGTCGCGCTGGAGCTGAAAGGGAATCCGAACCGCATCCAGCGGATGGACCTCAATGGCGACGGACGGCCAGAGTTCATGGTCTTTGCAGGCTCGGACAAAGCGCCGACGCTGTTCTCACTGGATGAGAAAGGGGTGATCAAAGAGGTCAAGTCGGAAGGGGGAATTCCGCTGGGCAACGTGCTGCCAGGGGCAGTCTCCTTCGGCCAATTGCAAAGTCCGGCATTGCTCGTCGCTCAAGACAAGTTTGTCCGCAACATGCGATTCGACGAGCAGACCAAAGGCTGGCAAGTGAGCGATCAATACAATCTCTCCGAAACCAATGCAAAGGCGGTCGGCGCCGCAACGCTCAACCTGGACGGTCAGCCCGGCAACGAAATTGTGTTGGTCGACGTCGGCATCCAAAAGTTGCGCGTTCTCCGCCTGGAAGGCAACGCGTACCGGCCCTGGCAAGAGATTGAATTGGGCCGCTTCCCATATCGCTCGAGTTATGTGGCTGATCTCAACGGCGACGGCCAAGACGACCTGCTGTTGTTTGGCACTGGCAAGTTCGCCGTGCTGTACTCCGGCCGCGCCGATCCGACGATGCGCGAACTCGCCAGTTATGAAACCAAGCGACAGAAAGCCTTCTTCGCGGATGTCGTCGGAGGCGACCTGAATGGCGACGGCCAGCCGGACTTGGCCGCGATCGACACGCAATCACACTACATCGAAATCCTCAACTTCACGCCGAAGACCGCAGAGCAGGGGGCACAGTTGCGACCCGCGCTGGCGTTTCAAGTCTTCGAGGAAAAGAGTTTTTCTCGCGAAGAAGAGGGCGGCGATTTCGAGCCGCGCGAATCGCTGATCGTCGACGTGACGAACGACGGCCTCGCTGACTTGGTCCTGTTGATTCACGACCGCGTGTTGATCTATCCGCAAGACAACGGCCGCTGATGATCTCGTAGAATTGTCGCTCAGGTTGAAGATTACACCAGCCTTCAGACCTTGCCGTCTCTTAAGGACCGGCGCATCAATAACTGTCGTAGCCGAAGTCGCCAGACTTCGGATCTGAACTCTGGCGA
>JAYVSP010000828.1:0-12872 GCA_043775215.1 Planctomyces sp.
TCATGCGAATCGCAGAGGTCATCGGACGTTGCACTTTGTCGGTGTGTCATCCGAGCCTGCGCGGGGCGAAGTGGGTGATTGGGGTGCCGCTCACTCAGGAAGGTTTGCAAAACATTGCGGCCGGGAAGTCCGAGGAAACAATCGTGGGCCGCAATGAAGCACTTGTGATTTACGACGATCTGGGAGCCGACAATGGAACCTTGATCGCCGTCAGTGAAGGTGCTGAAGCGGCAGCCCCGTTCGCTCCGAATTTAAAACCGATTGATGCGTATGACGCGGCAATCTTGGATCGTGTTGAGATTGCTTGAATTTGGAGTGCGGTGATGCATCACCGCTTTCCTTTGCGGCGGAGCCGCTTTTGGTGCGACGAACGGACATCTCACGACAAGTAAAAAAAGCGGCTCTGCCGCAAGCCAAAGCGGTGATGCATCACCGCACTCCATAAGGAAGAACATGGCCAATAACTGGAACAGCGGGATCAATGATCGCCGCATCAAAGAAGAGATTTGTGAGATCGGACGCCGCGTGTATGCGAAAGGCTTCGCGGCGGCGAATGACGGGAACATCTCGTTTCGCGTCGGACCGAACGAGGTGTTGTGTTCGCCGACGATGATCTGCAAAGGGTTCATGACGCCAGATGACATCTGCGCGGTGGACCTTGATGGCAAACAACTGGCCGGCAAACGCAAGCGGACCAGCGAGATCTTGCTGCACCTGGCGATCATGCGTGCTCGCGAGGACGTGAAGGCGTGCGTGCATTGTCATCCGCCGCACGCGACGGCGTTCGCGGTCGCTCGTGAACCGATCCCGCAGTGCATCCTGCCCGAGATCGAAGTCTTCATGGGCGAAGTCCCGATCGCTCCGTATGAAACACCGGGCGGACAGGATTTTGCCAACACAGTCCTGCCGTTCCTCAAGCCAGGGACGAACACGATCATCCTCGCCAACCACGGCACGATCAGCTTCGGGGCGACGTTGGAGCAGGCGTACTGGAAGACGGAAATCCTTGATGCCTATTGCCGGATTCTGCTTCTGTCGAAACAACTCGGCGGCGTGACCTACTTGAACGAGCAGAAGTCGCGCGAGTTGCTCGATCTGAAGAAGCGACTCGGTTTCGATGACCCGCGCTTCCACGTTGAAGACTGCGACTTGTGCGGCAACGGCGCATATCGCGACGGCTACAAAGAAGAGATGCCCGCACCGTGCGCATTCGAACCCGCTCCGACTTATCCCGGTTACTTGCAGAAGCCAACCTATGCGGGCGGCTCAGCCCCTACGGCTGGCGGTGCGGATGTGGATTCGCTGGTGAAGGCCATCACCGAGCAAGTCTTGGCGGCGATGGGAAAGTGATCCTCACACCGAAGTCACGTCGCGCGACCGCGAATGATCGATCACTTGGCCACTGTGGAGCTGGCCGTTCATGGCGGACGGTCGCCACAGCGCGGGAGCGTCAAAGCAATCAGGATCGAGTTTCATGTCAGTCACCAGAGCTCCGGGGCGATGTCGCGGCAGGTGGCCGACGATCAAACCTGGATTTGTTTCAGCACCCAGCGGCGGTTGTGTTCGACCCGACCTTCGACGGAAAACTGGCAGGTGGCGACTTGAAGTGACTTCATCGAATTTTCCTTTGGTTGGCAAATGGGGCAGTGACGATAACCTTGAATCGCAGCGGGATCGAGTCATCGCACCAGCGTGCGCCCAAGACCGCCAGAGCGGCGGAATCAACATTGTGGCAACCACTTCGACGGCATAACATTGAGACAACAAAGGAGGCCATCATGGTCAAAACGTTGCGTCGTGTCGGTAATAGCAATGCGCTGCTCCTCGACAAACCGATTCTGGAATTACTTGGGATGTCAGAAGGTTCGCAGGTCAATTTGACGGTGACGAACGGCGCGCTGGTCGTCACGCCAGTGAATCCGGCGCCGGTCAAACCTGATAAGTTTCAAGCGTGCCTAGATCGAGTGGTTCGCGAATGGGGCGACGTCCTGGAGAAGCTCGCGAAATGACCCTGGCGATTCAATTCTTGAACACCGACGATGTCCTCGCGATTCATCAACGAATGATCGCTGAGTTCGGCGCCGGAACCGGCCTTCGCGATCGCAATCTGCTGGAGTCCGCTGTTCACATGCCACAATCGCGATTCGGCGGGCAATTCTTGCACGACGGACTTGCCGGAATGGCGGCAGCTTACCTGTTTCACTTGTGCAAGAATCATCCGTTCGTTGACGGCAACAAGCGAGTTGCCTTGGCATCGGCGGTTCAATTTGTCTTTCTCAACGACCATGTGTTGGTGGCTGGTAAGAAAGAAGTTGAAGAGCTGACGCTGGGTGTCGCCGATGGATCTGTCTCAAAGGACGAGGCGACCAAGTTTTTCAAAAAACAAGTGCGGCATGAGCGACCCAAGTCCAAGAAGGCACCACGAAAAAGGAAGTGACCGATGCCCCTGGAAAAATCGCTCGACCGCAAATTGGTGGCGATCCATGCCGATCCAAGCGGCTGCAAAGAGTTCATCATCGCCGATGCGAAGGACGCCGACATGGGCTTCTCGATCGGCGCTCCGGGGAAGTCGCCGGAGCGGCATGATGGCGAGGTGCGGTTCAAGACGTTGGCTCAGTACCGTCAGCAGATTTGCGAAGTCATCGAGCAGGGCGTTGTGGACATCATGCTGATGTCGGCCAGGACCAGCGAAGTGCTGACGATTCAAGAGCGGCGGTTCGACAATTCTCACATCACTCCGGCGGCTCGTGCAAATGATGCGACCGACGTCCACATTCATCGCGGTGGTCGAATTCACACAGCACCTGCTCGACCCTTTCGCACGGCGAGCCTCGACCACATGCAGTGCGGGCATCTCGATTGCGCACCTGAAGAGCGAGAACTCGGAGTCGATCTCGGCCTGTACTCGGTGACGTTCAATAACCAGTTGGAATTGGATATCGACGTGCTGAATCAATTCAAAGAGTTCCGCGAGGAATGCGAACGCAAACAATTCCGCTACTTTCTGGAAATCTTCGACCCGAACGTCCTTGGTGCCGTCGCGCCGGACCTGCTGCCGGGATTCATCAACGATGCCATCGCTCGTTCGCTCGCAGGAGTCACGAGTGCCGGGCGGCCGACGTTTTTGAAGATGGTCTATCACGGCCCGCACGCGATGGAAGAACTCGTCCACTTCGATCCGCACTTGGTCGTCGGCATCCTGGGAGGTTCAGCCGGAACGACACTCGATGCGTTCTTGCTGATTCACGAGGCCCAAAAGTACGGAGCACGAGTCGCGCTCTACGGCCGCAAGATCAACAATGCCGAACATCAACTCGCGTTCATCCAAATGCTGCGCTACATCACCGACGGAATTATCGAACCGCGTGAAGCAGTTCGGGCCTATCACGGCGTCCTGCAAGAATTGAAGATTGCTCCGCAGCGTTCACTCGAAGACGACCTTACTTTGCAAACCAACGTCATGAGTTACGGTGGCAGCAGCACGGTGATCAGTTTGCCTCGGCAGCCGGAACAGGCGAAGCCAGCGAGTTCAACAGCCGCATCACCGTCGTCGAACACTCCAGCCCCATCCGGCGAACGTCCGAATTTCCGTGAAATGTCTTCCAATGAACGGCTGGCCTACCACCAAGACCGGCTCAAACGCCTGTTCGGCGAAAAATAGTTTGGCCAGCTAAAGCGACGAATGGCAGGTACTTTGTCGCCCTCTGGTTCGCCGGCGAATTAATGGCCGAACACAAACTCCGAGCAGTTGAGCAACGCCCACAGAATGTCTTGCCATGCTTCTTCGCGAGGGGTTCCGGCGGTGAGTGTTTCGCGGACGGCTTGGCGTTCTTCCTCCGTTGGGCGACGGGCAAGGGCTGTCAGATACAGCTCGTCAACGATTTCGTCATCGGTGCGGTTGGCCTTGAGTCTCTCCGCCAAGCGGCCTGTCGCTGAAAGAATCTTGTCGTGCAAAGCCGAGCTATTGGCCAAATGCAACGCCTGCGATAAGTCGGTGTTCGATCCGCGAGCACACTCGCAGGGGCTGTTGCGTTGAGGTCGCCCAAACGTGCTGAGGAAATGAGACGCAATCGTCGGATCGGGGAGCGCGATTGCTCGCGTACCAGCCGGTTGGCCGACGAAAGTCTCGGTAGCTCCAGTCACTTGATTGATCGCATCGAGTAACACTTCGGCCGACAGACGACGCGGGACTCGATGCGTGAAGAGTGTCCCTTCGGCATCGCGCGGCGGATTGAGTTCCGGCGCGAGTTGATACACCCGCGAGTTGCAGATCGTGCGAAGCAAGTGCTTCACATCGAAACGGTGCTCCACAAAATCCTTTGCCAATGCATCGAGCAACGCCGGCAACGCCGCGGGATTGGTGGCTCGCAGGTCATCGACCGGCTCGACCAGACCGGCTCCTAGCAGAGCGGCCCAATATCGGTTGGCAAAGTTTCGCGCGAAGTATGGGTTGTCGGATCGCGTGACCCAGTCAGCGAGTTGCTGCCGGGGGTCGGCAGACGCTTTGGCGGGATTGGCGAGCGTCGGACTCGAACCGGCTGGACTTCCGAAGACACGCGGCGCGACAACCATCTGCGGCTTGCGATTGGGATTTTCGTTGGCGGTCGCGCGGATGCTCTTCGGCCCGCCAAATCGTGATCCGATCGCACCGCTGTCCTTGGTCTCCAGCTTCGAGAAGAACGCGGCGAGGCCGTAATAATCGTCCTGGCTCCAGACTTCATTCGGGTGATGATGACACTTGGTGCATTGCAGCCGAATGCCGAGAAACACCTGCGAGGTCGTCTCGGCCAGGTCTTCGACTTTCTCGTCAATGAAGAAGTAACCCACGGGGCCGTTCGTAAACAGGTTGCCCTGCGCAGTGAGCAGTTCTCGCGTCATCACGTCGAGCGGCTTGTTGTCTCGCACCGACTGACGAATCCATCCGTTGAAGCTCGCCAGCCCCTTGTCGCCGAGATACCGGCGATGTGCTCTCAACAAGTCGCCCCACTTCAGCGACCAGTAATCGACATACTCGGAGCGCGTCAGCAACTCATCCACGATGCGCGAGCGTTTGTTCGCCGCCATGTCTGCTTGAAACGTGCGGGCCTCTTCCTGAGTGGGCAGCGTGCCGATGAGGTCGAGAAACACGCGACGCAGAAACGTCGCATCGTCCGCCAACGGAGCGGGCTGAACACCGAGCCGCTTCCACTCGGCGGCAGCAATCGCGTCGAGCATGTTCTGTGGCGGGAAATCGAACTCCTGCTGAGGGCCATACGGAACCGAAACGCTGACCGATGCCACCTGACCGAGATACCTCACAGTCACCGCCGTCTTGCCCGATCGCTGAGCCCTGACGACTCCGAGACGAGAAACCTCCGCAATCGTTTTGTCACGCACATCAAACAGCGCCCAGGGAGTGACATCGCGCGACGTGCCGTCGCCGAATGTCGCAGTGACTCTCAGAGGCACGCCAGGAATCTGCTCCGGCTTCGCGACCGCAGCTCCGTCGCGAGCGAGTGACAAAACCGCTTCCGGCGGATTGACGTTGATCTTCAATCCGGCCAGATCATCGTCGCGTGGGCTGGGCATTCCGCTGGTCAGCCATTCCCGCAAGACCGCCGCGACTTCCGAATCCGTTGAGATCCGTCGCCCACCGCCATGCGGAACAGCTCCGATCGGTTTGAGCAGCAGCAAACTCTGATCGGGAGACGAGACATTGATTCGCCGCCCGCGCGAGGATTTTGTCAGCACGTCGTAATCAAACGCGGCATCAAAACCCAACAGCGACAATGCAAACCCGCCTCGTCCCTGAAATGAACCGTGACACGCCCCGGAATTACAGCCGGCCTTCGTCAACGCCGGAATGACATCGCGAGTGAACCGCAACGCCTGCTCTCGCGGTCGCCCCGCCGGAACAATTCGTTGCTGAGTTGGATCAGCGGCCGTCGCAGTTTCAGTCAAAGGAATGTTGAGGCCCACGACCACCAACAGCGTCAGGAAACTCCACTGCATCTTCATGAAGTCGATCCGCCAGAAAGCCAAGATCTTCAAAAGGCACTCCGAAACCGCAATCATGCTTGCCATGAATGCCAGAGGTTGGTTGGTGCCCTTCACACTTTACATCAAAAGTGGCAAATATGAAGCTGGCCTTGGATACGATTTGAGCGCGTTAAACAATTCCGTAGGCCAGCATGGCATCGGCAACTTTGACGAAGCCACCGATGTTGGCTCCTTGGACGTAGTTGATGAAGCCGTCCGGCTGCCGGCCATACTTCACGCAAGTGGTGTGAATCTTTCGCATGATGTCGTGCAGTCGCCCGTCGACTTCTTCGCGCGACCAAGCGATACGTAGCGAGTTCTGGCTCTGTTCGAGGCCCGACACGCCGACGCCGCCCGCGTTCGCGGCTTTGCCCGGAGCGAATAGTACTTGGTTTTGCAGAAAGACATTGATCGCTTCGATCGAGCTGGGCATGTTCGCTCCCTCGGCGACGGCGATGACTTCGTTCTTGACCAGTCCGTGAGCGTCCGCGCCTTCGAGTTCATTCTGAGTCGCGCACGGAAGCGCGAGGTCGCACTTCACGTCCCACGGCTTCGCGCCGGCTCGGTACTCGCAGCCGAACTTGTCAGCATGTTCGCTGATCCGGCCGCGACGTACTTCTTTGAGGTCTTTCAGAAAGTCTAATTTCTCCGGTGTGAATCCGGCCGGGTCATAGATCGTGCCGTCCGAGTCCGACGCGGTGACGACTTTTGCTCCCAGTTCCATCAGCTTCTCGATGCAATACGTCGCGACGTTTCCGGAACCACTGACCGCGGCGACCTTGTCTTTAATCGACTGGCCGCGCGTGGCGAGCATCTCTTGCAGGAAGTAAACCGCTCCGTATCCGGTCGCTTCCGTTCGGACCAGGCTGCCGCCGAATGCCAGTCCCTTGCCGGTGAGCACTCCCACGAAGCGATTCTCCAGCCGCTTGTACTGCCCGAACATGTAGCTGATTTCGCGGCCTCCGACGCCGATGTCTCCGGCAGGAACGTCGGTGTCTTCGCCGATGTGCCGAGACAACTCGATCATCAGTGACTGGCAGAACCGCATGACCTCGCGGTCGCTCTTGCCCTTCGGATTGAAATTCGATCCGCCCTTGCCGCCGCCCATCGGCAGGCCGGTGAGACTGTTCTTGAACGTCTGCTCGAAGCCCAGAAACTTCAACACGCTGAGCGTCACAGTCGGATGAAACCGCATGCCGCCTTTGTATGGGCCAATCGAGTTGTTGAACTGCACGCGCCATGCGCGGTTCGTGCGGATGTTGCCTTGGTCGTCCTCCCAGCAGACGCGAAAAATGATGACGCGGTCCGGCTCGGTCATGCGTTCGAGAATGTTCGCTTCGTAGTATTTGCGATTGTCGAGCAGAAACGGCATCAAGGTCTCGGTGACCTCTTGCACCGCCTGATGGAACTCCGGCTCACCGGGATTTCGCTTGATCAGCCCGTGCATGAACTGTTCGACTTCGGCGTGACTGGTGTCCGTCATGGTGTTTCCTCCGCGAGTGGTTTGATTTCCGGAGCATCAGGCTCCGGCAGCAAGATGTGTTCATAGATTTGAGCCGCAACGATTGCTCCGACGACGGGCGCGATCCAATAGCACCAATGATGCTCGAAGTGCTGCAAGACCAACGCCGGGCCAAACGACCGAGCAGGATTCAACGCGGCTCCCGTGGCGGAACCGCCGATCAGAATTCCGAAGCCCAGACACAGACTCATGCCAAACGCACCGACCTTCAGTCCTGGACCCCGTGTATCAATGACCGTGCCATAATACGACGTCATCAGAAAAAAGGTCAGAATGAATTCCAGGCTCAACACGACATTCTCGGAGGCCCACCACGCAGGCATCGGCAACCCCAGCACCAGGTCGTCGATCGGAATTTCCGGGAAGATCATGTTGCACACCAGAGCGGCCAACGTCGACGCAGCCAATTGCGACAGCACGTAGCCGACCGCCAATGCCGGTCTGATACGGCGAGTCGTCAGCATCGCAATGGTCACCGCCGGATTGAAATGAGCGCCCGACAGACCACCGAAACAATGAATAGCCACCGTCAGCGCCAGCACTTGAGCGGTCGCGACACCCAACAGTCCGAAGCCGCTTTTGATCGGCGGCGAAGTGCATAAGATCGACGCGATCGCCGCAAAACAGAGAAAGAATGTGCCGAGTCCTTCGGCCACACACTGCTTGACCAACTGCATAACGAGCTCCTTGAAGAAGGACAGAACGAACAGAACAACCATGAAAGATGACCACAAGAATCCCCGAACGGGGAGAGCCAGCGTATTCGTTGGGTGATTGAACTCGCAATTGTCGGATCGGAACCGATAGGCTGCCGAACGTCCGCCACTGGTGAGTATGGGCGGATAAACAATGATCAACGACCAATAACCAACGACCAATTCCATCGCCTGCGAGTTCCGATGTCGTCTCCGTCTTTAGCCGTTGAACCGTTGAAACCGTCTCGCGCGGAGGTTCGTTGGCTGGCGCTGTTGTTGATTGTCGCCAGCTTGCTGCGGCTGGGTGTCGTCTGCTGGAAGTCGGATTTACTGGCCGAAGATCGCGATTTGTATTGGGGCATTGCAGAACGACTCGCGGCGGGAGACGGATTCCAACATCCGACATTGGGACACGCGACGGCGTATCGGCCGCCACTGTACCCGCTGATCCTGGCGCGAATCATTGCTTGGGGCGGCGGAGTTTTCGGATTGACTGTCGTGCAGACTGGATTCTCGGTGGCGACCGTCTGGCTGACTTACTCACTTGGCCGGAGCCTGAGCCTGGGGCGCTGTTCGATGGTCGCGGCGGCGTTCGTCGCGGCGAATCCGCTGTTGATCCATGCGAACTCGCAGGCGATGACGGAAACGGTCTGCACCTTTTTGGTGATGGCGGCATTGCGCGTCGCCACGGCGATTCACAACGTTGCTGTCCGCAAGCGGGAATACTCCGCGTTGATGAACACGCTCGGCTTTGCCGACAACGAACTCGATCCGCGAACAAACTGGTCGTTACTCAAGCCGTTTGGTTTGGGTCTGTTGTGTGGACTGGCGGCACTCACTCGGCCAACGGTTCTCGCCTTCGTCACGTTGGCGGCGGCAATCGTGATTCTCCGGCAGTTTTGTCACGGCTGGCCGACGCGGGCTTGGTTAGCGAATTGCATCGTCGCGAGCGTCACATTCGGACTGACACTGGCACCTTGGGGCCTTCGCAACGTGCAGGTCTTCGGATCGCCGATCATCACGACGACTCATGGCGGCTACACGCTGTTGCTCGGTAACAATGATGAGGCATATCGCGATGAAATATCGAAGCCGTTCGGCACGTTGTGGGATTCGCGGCCATGGCAGCAATCACTCGAAGCCGACTTGCGAACCGCTGGCATCGCCCCGCACGACGAAATTGCGCGAGACCGCTGGATGTCGCAGCGAGCTTGGGAGTGGATCGGTCAACATCCGCGCGAATTCGCCGCCGCCTGCTGGTTGCGAGCCCGACGCTTTTGGAACATCAGCCCGTCTGGCGCCGATGCGACCGTGATGCCGCACGCGATTCGCTGGGGCGTGGCCGTATTCTTCGTGCTGGAACTGACGGCTGCGGCGATTGGCCTGTGGCGCATCCGCCGAGACGACTGGTCCGTGTGGTGGCCGCTCGTCGTGCTCGTCGTCAGTTTCTCGACTGTGCATCTGGTTTACTGGAGTAATCTGCGAATGCGTGCTCCGGTGGAGCCGGTCTTGGCGTTACTCGCAGTTCATGGAGTCTTCCCACACCGGCCGGGCCGTCACACTGGAGTCGAGTAACGTCGGCGGAATTTGAGCGGCGTGAGGCCCGTGTGTTTGCGAAACTGCTGCGTGAACGCGCTTTGATCGCAGAAGCCGAAGTCGGCGGCGATCTCTGCCATGCTCATCCCAGAGTGCAGGAGCGCGTCGCTGGCGGATTGGATGCGGGTCTTGATGAGAAAGTCTTGAACACTGAGGCCGAAGACTTCGCGGAACTTTCGATGCAATTGCCGAGGTGACAAGCCGGCGCGATCGGCGAGTTCTTCGACCGTGAGCCGTTCGTGATGGTGCTCGCGAATGAAATCGACGGTCGAATTGATCAGCGACATCGGCAGCATCGTCCGTCGTTGGCCCGCATAGCTGTGGACGATTCCCATCACGCCGATGATTCGACCTCGCGCGTCCCGGACCGGGAGCTTGTTGGTGACAAACCAGTCGAGCACTTGTTGCTCGTTGTACCACAGCTCGACGCGACCGATCAGCGGCTCACCGGTACTCATCACGAGCCGGTCGTCCTGTCGGAAGTGGTCGGCGGCATGCGGCGGAAAGAATTCGTCATCGGTCTTGCCGATAATCTCCGCTTCCGACTTTGCCCCGAGATGTTCCCAAAACGGTTGGCTCCCGCAGACCATGCGACTCTGCCGATCTTTCACAAAAAAATACACGCCCGGCAAATGCTCGAAAAGCTGTTGAAACTGATGCAGTTCGCCCATGCGGGCGAAGAAATCTCGTTGAAACTTGGACCCAACGGCCACAGTCATCGTCTGGCGTTTTACGCGAGGACGCGGTTGGCGGGGGACGGCGGATTGAGTGGATGAGCCGCTCATGTCCGATAGTTAATAAAAAATGTCTGATCTCCACAAGACTCCGAATCCGTCGCGCGATAAATTATCGCCAACTTTGGAAGATCCGTGTAGCACCGCCGTCAGACCAAACGCACCGGTTCAAGCCAAAATTACGAACGCACCCGAAGATCATTTCAACTCGTTTCTTCTTTTCCTTTCGGAGGTGTGGCATGTCAAAGTCCGATTCTTCTCGGCATGGATTCACGCTCATCGAACTTCTGGTGGTGATCGCGATCATCGCGATCTTGATCGCCTTGTTGTTGCCGGCCGTTCAGCAGGCACGTGAGGCGGCCCGGCGGTCTCAATGCAAGAACAACCTCAAGCAAATTGGACTGGCCTTGCACAACTATCACGACTCGAAACGCGAATTGCCGGCGGGCACGCTGTTGTGGCAAGGATCGGCCGCTCGTGCTCCAGGTGGCTGGTACGACGATTATTCTTGGACGGCCATGATCGGCCCCGAACTCGACCAAACCGCTTGGTACAGGTCATTCGATTTCAATTTGTCATACAGCCATGTCAATAACGACAAGGCGCGGCGATTCTTTGTGCCGGTTTACGGTTGCCCAACCGATGGAATGAAACAAAACGAATGGGCCAGCACCTCATGGTCTCGCTGGCGAACAAATTACGCGGCGAATTTTGGAAATACGAACATCGGCCAGTTGACGAAGTCGGCGATCACTTTTGGGGGCGCACCATTCAAACCGAGCCGCAGCAGCCGTTTTGGCGATATCAAAGACGGCTTGAGTACAACACTCCTGGTCTCAGAAATCATCACCCTGAATGACACGGGCGCGGTCTGGGGTGGACCGATCAGCGATACCGGCGACTCGGTGGGCGGCATGGGGTTCACGGCGTGGTATTCACCCAACACACAGAACTTTGACGAAGTCGTTCGCCTGTGTCCTCCCGCCACTGCGCTCAATGGAATTCCCGGATGCACGAACATTGGCGGCGTTGGCAACGAGCATCTCCAAGTCTTGTCGTCTCGCAGTCTCCATACCGGAGGCGTGCATTCGGCCATGTGCGATGGAACGACTCGGTTCATCAACAACAGCATCAGCGTGCAAGTTTGGCGTGCCTTGGCGACCACACAGGGAAAGGAAGTTGTCGGCGAATACTAGGATGCGCAAAGTGGGTTAGGCTTCCAGCCTGACTTCTTCACAAAAACGTCAGCCACGAATTCTGTACGAATTCCTAGCGAGCGATTCGTCGCTCAGTGGTTTTTCCCGGAGTTTGTTCATGAGGTCGGTCGTAGCGGTCTTTGGCATCGCATTGCTCAGTCTGACGTTTTGCGGCTGCGGCGGTTCGAAGCGTCCGAGTTTTGCCGTGGCTAGGGTCGTCGGCACGGTGAGTTTGGATGGACAGCCATTGGAAAATGGGCGAGTACAGTTCGTTCCGGGAGCATCCACGCCGGGCAGTCCCGTCGCGGGGGATGTCGCCGCCGGTAAGTTTGAACTGGCCGACGTGCCTATCGGTCAGCACAAAGTCATTTTTGTCGCCACGAAAGCGACTGGAAGAATGATCTCCGATCGCAGCGAGCCCTATCCAGAACTCATCAACCTTATTCCCGCCAAGTATCAGGATGGAATCGATGCGAGCGTTTCCGGTTCGGAATCGAAGCACGGATTTGAGCTGCAATCCAAGTGAGAGCCAGCGAAAAAACTTCCACGCCATCACCTTACTGTGACTCAGTATGCTCGTACTTTACGGGCTTGCTCGATAGTTTTTCGGCTCTTCGGAGCCATCACCATTCCACGGCCACAACCAAAGGAGACTGCTGCTATGGGCAAGCCCGTCAACGTCGCGATGATCGGACTCGGATTCGGCTCTGAGTTCATTCCGATCTATCAAGCGCATCCCGATGCCAACGTCTACGCCATTTGCCAACGAAACAAAGAGAAACTCAATAAGGTCGGCGACCGGTTTGGGATCGAGCAACGGTTCACCGATTATGCCGCCGTGTTGAAAGATCCGAAGGTCGACTTCGTCCACATCAACAGTCCGATTTCCGAACACGCGCGGATGTCGATCGAGGCACTCAAGGCCGGCAAGCATGTGATGTGTACCGTGCCGATGGCCACGACCGTCGAAGACTGTCAGCAGATTTGCGAACTCGTCAAGCAAACCGGCCTGAAATACATGATGGCCGAGACCGTCGTGTACTCGCGCGAGTTTCTCTTCATCAAAGAGATGTACCAGAAGGGCGAGCTTGGCAAGATTCAGCACCTCGCC
>JAYVSP010000829.1:0-5784 GCA_043775215.1 Planctomyces sp.
CGGCGCGGTGTGAAGCGTTCACCCTCGCTGGCGCGTCGGGTTAGTGTGTCGCAGACGATAAATCTACAAATTACGTATGAGTGGATTGAGTGAAGCCTCGCTGGCGTGTCGGGTTAGTGTGTTGCAGACGATGGATGAATGAAATGACCGAAAGCTCGCCCGAACAATCGGTGACGCAGGCACTGTCGCAAAGCCGCATTCTCGGCAGCGGGCCGGTGAGCGGTCTGCTGCGTGCGGCCGAGTGGCAAGACAAAATGCTCGGCGAGTTCCGCATGCTGCGGCGCATCGGTGGCGGAGGCATGGCCGAAGTGTGGCTGGCCGAGCAGACGTCATTGAAGCGGCACGTCGCTGTAAAAATCATGCGGCCGGACATTCAAGCCGATGAGACCTGCCGCAAGCGATTTGAGCAAGAGGCCCACGCGGCGGCAGGACTCAACCATCCGAACATCGTCCAGGTTTATGCCATCGGCGAATCGGACGGCATTCGTTACATCGCTCAGGAGTACGTCCCCGGTCTAAACATGCGCGACTATATCGCCAAGCAAGGACCTCCCCCGTTTCCTATCGCGTGGCAATTGATGTTGCAAATTGCGTCCGCACTGCAAGCAGCCGCAGAAGCCGGGATCGTGCATCGCGACATCAAGCCGGAGAACATCCTGCTGACTCCCAAGGGACTGGCG
The DNA here is from genome assembly GCA_043775215.1 of Planctomyces sp. Lineage (GTDB taxonomy): Bacteria > Planctomycetota > Planctomycetia > Planctomycetales > Planctomycetaceae > SXKJ01. Next base: position 681 of record JAYVSP010000829.1, read on the forward strand.
AAGGTTGTTGATTTTGGGCTGGCTCAACTGACGCAAGGGGGCGACCTGCGACTGACTCAGCAGGGGATGACGATGGGAACGCCTCTGTACATGAGCCCCGAACAGGTGCAAGGCCAAAAGGTCGATCAGCGGAGCGACATCTATTCACTCGGCGTCACGTTTTATCACCTGCTTTGTGGGCGACCGCCATTCCGCGGCGAGACGGCATTCGCGGTGGCGTATCACCAAGTTCACACCAAGCCGCCGAGCTTGGCCGAGTCGCGTCGCGACTTGCCGCCAGCGATCTGCAAGGTGGTGCAACGAATGATGGCCAAACGGCCGGAGGATCGCTTTCCGTCAGCGGAAGAATTGCTGCGAGAACTGCGCATCATCGACCAGCGCGAGGGAAACTCCAGCGTCGCATCAAATGACGGCGACGTCTCGATGGTCCAGGAAAGCAGGCTCACAGCACGTGGGCGATTGAGCCGCGCGGCCACATGGCTCAGTCCGCTCAAACATCCGTCGGGGTCATTCGTGATTTGGGCCGTGCTGGTGGGAGCGGTTTCCGCGGCGGCGGGGACACGGTCTCTTCGTAGCTCGGCGCTGGGGCAACCTGTGATCAATCGGTCACACGTCACCAAGCAGCCGACGATCGCCGAGCAACTCGTCGTCGCACGGCGCAAGAACTCGGAGGACGCATGGTGGGGAGTGCTCACGCTGTTTCCGGACGACGCACCGGAAAAGCACGACGCCCGGCAAGCTCTGATTCCCCGACTACTGCGGCAATTGCGGTTCGCGGAAGCCACTCGACTTTGCCGTGAAGTGACCGACTCGCGCACGGCACCGTCTCAAGCTCAAGCCGCTGCATGGGCAGGGTTGGCGCTGGTGGCGGGACTCAACGGAAACGTCGCGGAAGCGCGGCGGTTGCGCGACCAACAGGTCCGTCCGCGCGAACAGGTCTTATCGATCGACTTGCGAGACTGGCTGGAGGAAATTCTCAATCGTCCCCCTCGGCCGCCGCGAAACTTTGGAGTGCGGTGATGCATCACCGCTTTGGATCGCGGCGGAGCCGCTTTCTTTTCTTTCGGGGAGTCCTTCCTTTCGTTGAGCCTTGTTGTTGATCTGAGTCAAAAGAAAGCGGCGATGCATCGCCGCACTCCAAATGTCGTCCGCCCCGCGATAGAATCCTGCCCCTCACGCCAATGACGTTCTCATGCAGAGGAGCTGCACTCACCGTGGCTGTTTTGGAAGTGCTCAAGGGAATCAAACCGGGACAACTGGTTCCGGTCCAATCGGACCGAACCGTGTTTGGCCGGCATCCACACTGTCAGGTCGTGTTGGAGAACGCCGCCGTCAGCCGTTATCACGCGCAGATTCTGGAGTCTCATGGTGCGTATTACATTGAGGATCTGCGGAGCCGCAACGGCACCTACGTGAATGACCAAGTCGTCGAAGGACGCCGGGAATTGAATGACACGGATGTTGTCCGCGTTTGCGACTTCTCATTCCGGTTTTTGGTGAACGCCCCTCCCGATAGCAAAATGCTCAAACTGGGTGAAAGCGCCAGCAGCAGCAGCGATTTGGTAGTCGGCCCCAAATCGCTGTTGACCGAGCAAGAACGCGCACAGACTGGTGCGACCACCGACCTCAGCGAAAACAGCTTTCATGTCGTGGAAGGTGAGGAAGAAGACCGCTCGTCGATCATTACCACAATCGAGACCGGTAGTTCCTCCGATTTGCGGTTGAGCGTCAAGCCGGAGGCCAAACTCAAGGCGATCCTGGACATTAGCAAGACGCTGGCGGGCGCGCTGAGCATGGAGCAGGTGCTCGACAAAACGCTGGAGTGCCTGTTCCGCATTTTTCAACAGGCGGACGAAGGCTTCGTCATGCTCCGCGACGAGGAGAAGAAAAAGCTGGTCGTCAAAGGGACGAAAACACGCCGCAAGACCGAGAACGTCGACGATCAAGTTCACGTCAGCATGACCATCGTCCGCAAAGCCATGGAGACCAGCGAAGGCATTCTGAGCGCCAACGCTTTGGATGACAGCCGTTTTCGAGCCAGCGAAAGTTTGTCTTCGTTACGAATCCGCTCGATGATTTGTGCGCCGCTGCTGTCGAGGGAATTGGGACCGCTGGGCGTGATCCAGATCACGACCAACGACATCGGAGCTCAGTTCCGCCACGAGGACTTGGATCTATTGATGAGTGTCGCCTCGCAAGTCAGCCTCGCGGTCGAAAATTCGTATCTGTATCACCGAGCCATGCAGCAGCGCGATCTCGAACGCGACCTGGAATTCGCGACTCAAGTGCAATTGGGCTTTTTGCCCAACACGCGGCCGAAGCTTCCTGGCTTTGAGTTCTTCGACTACTACGAACCGGCGCAGCGTGTCGGCGGCGACTACTTTGATTACATCCACCTTCCCAACAATCGGTTGGCAGTCGCTGTGGCCGATGTCGCCGGAAAGGGAGTCCCCGCAGCGCTGTTAATGGCTCGGTTGTATTCGTCGGTTCGCTATCATCTGCTCAGCCAGACTGATCCCGCTGCGGCGATGACGGGATTAAATGCCGAGATTTCGGTCAGCGGCCTGGGACATCGCTTCATCACATGCGCGGTGATCATTATCGATCCCGACGCGAACGAAGTGGTGCTGGTCAATGCCGGGCATTTGCCGCCGATCCGCCGCAGTCCCGACGGGCAAGTTGAATCGCTAGGCATGAAAGAATCGGGCATGCCTTTGGGAATTCTGCCGGATCAAAAGTTTCAAGGGACGACGTTTTCTCTGACTCCGGGCGAGACGTGGTTGCTCTACACCGATGGCATCACCGAAGCCATGAAGTCGCAAAAATTGATTTACGGCACAAAACGGCTGCTCGACTTCGTCGCTCAAAGTCCGCGGAAAATTGACGAACTGGTCAAGGGCGTGGTCGAAGATGTGGAAAAGTTCGTCGAGGGCCGGGCTCAAAGCGACGACATGTGCGTGGTCGGTTTTCAGAGGCTCTCGTGAAATTGGACGTGCGAGGAATTCTTGGCGACGGCGGTCACATCGCGCAGCGATTGCCGACTTACGAGTCGCGTCCCGAACAGCTTGAGATGGCTCAGGCGGTCGAGAAGGCGATCCAGGCGAAGTCGCATCTGATCGTTGAAGCTGGCACGGGAGTCGGCAAGAGCTTTGCCTATCTCGTCCCGGCAATCTTGTCGCTGAACGAAGACCAGTCGCTGCCAGCAAAGAAGAAGCGCCGGCGCGATCCCGATGATGATGACTTCGACGAGGACGCGGAACCGCAGAAAAAACGCCGCCGAGTCGTCATCTCGACGCACACGATCGCGCTGCAAGAGCAAATCTTCACACGCGACATCCCGTTCCTCAAAGCGGTCTTGCCCGTCGAGTTCTCGACCGTGCTGGTTAAGGGCCGCTCGAATTACATCAGCTTGCGGAGGCTCAAGCTGGCCGTCGAACGCGGCGGGCAGTTATTCGCCGATCCGGCGGAAATCGATCAGATGTCTCAACTGATCGAGTGGGCGAAGAAGACGACTGAAGGAAGTCTGCAAGACTTGTCGTTTCGGCCGCTCGGAAACCTGTGGGACGAAGTGGTCAGCGACGGCGACAACTGCCTGGGCAAGAAGTGCCCGACGCACAAAGACTGTCATTATTTCGCCGCTCGCCGTCGCGTATGGAACGCCGATATTCTGGTCGTCAACCACGCGCTGTTCTTTTCCGACTTGGCACTGCGGCGTGATGGTGCCAGCGTACTGCCGGACTACGACATCGCAGTGCTCGATGAGGCTCACACGGCGGAGTCGGTCGCGGGTGAACATCTCGGCCTGTCACTGACCAGTGGACAGATCGGCTATCAACTCAACAAGCTCTGGAATGATAAGAAAATGAGCGGTCTGTTGTCGCCAAGACCGCTGATCAAAACGCAGAAACTGGTGTACGACCTGCGGCATCGTCTGAATCACCTTTTTGCCGAGTTGGAGTTTCATCAATCGCAATACGGCAAGAGCAACGGACGGCTCCGCACGCCGCCGGACATCGAGAACAACGTCTCTCCCGCGCTTCTGGACATCGCGAAGCATCTGGGTCAGTACGCCGACGGCCTGCAAAAGGAAGAGGAGAAATTGGAGTTCACTGCCGCCGCGACACGCTGCACTTCACTCGCGGTTAGCCTGACGGAGTGGCTGACACAGGCGATTGAAGGCGCGGTCTATTGGACCGAGAAGTCGGGCCAAAAGCAGCAGAGCACTAAGCTGATCTGCTGTCCGATCGACGTCGGTCCGACTCTGCGTGATGAACTGTTCGCCAAAGTGCCAACAGTGATCTTGACCAGCGCGACGCTCTCCACGGGACAGAAGAATTTCGATTACCTCAAGACTCGCTTGGGCCTGACAAAGGCGCACGAAGTGAAGCTCGGCAGCCCGTTCGATTATCAGAAGCAAGCCAAACTGATCGTGCATGGCCGCATGCCCGATCCGAATGAACAAGCCGCCGCGTTCGAGACGGAGGTCTGCGAGAAGATCAAACAACACGTCACGGCAACCGCCGGCCGGGCTTTTGTCCTGTTCACCAGCTACAAAATGTTGCAGAACTGCGCGAATCGGCTGACACCGTGGTTCGCAGAACAGAATTTCACGCTGCTGACACAAGGCTCCGGCCTGCAACGGACGATGTTGCTCGACCGCTTCCGTAGCGACTCGCGCGCGGTCCTGTTCGGTGCGGATAGTTTCTGGCAAGGAGTCGACGTGCCGGGCGACGCTCTGCAAAATGTGATCATCACCAAACTGCCGTTCGCTGTCCCGGATCATCCGCTGCAAGAAGCCCGCATGGAGGCGATCGAAGCGCGTGGCGGAAAGCCTTTCTTCGAGTACTCGCTCCCCGAAGCGATCATCAAGCTCAAACAAGGTTTCGGCCGCCTGATCCGCACCCGCAGTGATACGGGCCAAGTCGTAATTCTGGACCCGCGAGTTCGTACCAAACGCTATGGCCAACAATTCCTCGACAGCCTGCCGAACTGCCGAGTGATCATCGACCCGGTCAGCCCCTGACTTTTTTGGAAGGCTCATTCGGTAATCCAGGGAGGTCACTTCGGGAAATATTTTTGCCACAGATGAAACACGGATTGAACA
>JAYVSP010000830.1:0-3312 GCA_043775215.1 Planctomyces sp.
CCCCTTCGCTCTCACTTTTGAACGCGCGGCCCGGTTTCAACGGTAATGTGTAGCTCTCTGGCAGACAGAATAGCCCGATATTCCGCAGATCCTCGCTCACATTTTCTGAGCTTACGGAATCTTCAGCAGAAAATAGCGCCCGATCAGAAGAGGGCGAAAAGTCGAGCTACGTTGGGATCGGACTTCTTGTCGCCCAGGCCCTTGTGGCCTGTCGATTTAGTCGTTTAACCCCAACGCCAGCGGCGTGGGCGCGACGTGAAATCACGACTTACGTTCGCGCGCACGCCGATGGCGTGGCGGTTAAACAATTATTCCGACAGTCCCCTTGTGGCCTGGATGGTCGGTGAACACCGCCGAATTCTCCGATCACCATTGCTCGAATGAGAGACCACTGAGTTTTCTGAGTTCCGAATTTCCGATCGACGCATTCATGCATCATTCGCGTTGCCGAAAACCAACAAGCCGGTTCGCATCTTTTCACATTCAGCGATCTTGAGGACTTTTCAGAATTGGAGGCTGACTGCTGTTGGGGTTGCGGGAAAACTGTGACGACCGAGTGTCAGTATTTTCTCACAATCCTTCAGATAAGGGATCTCATGAACTGCGTGTGGAAGCGATTCGTTCAAACTCTTTTCAGCCAACCCAACCGTCGTCGAGCAGGGTCGCCTGCCTATCAGCCGGCGGCCGTCGAATCGCTCGAAGAGCGAACGGTCTTGTCCGTCTCGACCCTCGCCGTCGGCAGCGACACTTACATCATGAACAACCCTGACCCAACGGCCAACCTGGGTGGCTCGAACGTCGTCCGGCTCTACAACGGTGTCGGAGCGGTGGACCGAATGTTGATCCAAGCAGACCTGAGCAGCCTTGCGGCCAGCGGTAGTGCGATCACACGTGCGGTATTGGAACTCTACCAAGCGGGAGGTTTCACGAATCCAGAGCACCCGACGATGGATCTCTCGATTTACGCGGTGGCTCAACAATGGACCGAAGGAACACAAACCTTCGCATCGGGCACCAGTGACGGCGCGACATGGTTGCAGGCTCGACCTGGTGTCGATTGGACGACTCCTGGAGGCACGTTCTCCAATTTCGATTTTGGCAATGGCGCGAATGGCCTCATGCAGACCGCGACCTTACCGGCATTTTCCTCGGCAGGTTGGGTCCAGTTCGATATCACCGCCGCCGTGCGAGCCTGGCAAAACGGCCAACTGGCCAACAACGGCCTAGCATTCGTCATCAGCTCGGGTGGCGAATACACCCAGCACGAATTCTCGTCGTCGGAATCTGGCAGCGGGCCACGGTTGGTGGTCAACGTGGTTGACTCGGCAATCCCGCCGCGAAGCCCAGTAGCGATCTTCATGCTGAGCCAAGTCCAGGATCAAAACGCTCAATGGTCGGCACTCGGAGGCAAAGTCATTCAGACGATTGCCCACCAGTTGCGAACGATCGAAAACGACAACGGTCAGCAACCGACCAGCAATCCTGGCAATGCCGGAAATAGCAATGGCAACGCCAGCAACCACAACCCGACACTCGGAGCCGCCCTGCCCTCTCGCCTGGGCGTGTTGCTACCTGTATTGGGATGAATATATGTCACGTAGACGAAGTCGTGAGACTTCGGAGAACTGAAGTCTCACGACTTCAGCTACGGATCAACCATGAAGTCCATCGGACCGCGGTGCTTTGTCGCCGCGGTCCTTTCGTGTTGAGGAATCTTCCGCATGAAAACGCTGCTGCTCAGCGAGATTTTTCCTCCCAAGACCGGCGGTAGTGGCCGCTGGTTTTGGGAGATCTACAGCCGCCTGTCGCGCGACGAGGTCACGATCGTTGCGGGCACGGATGCTCGGCAAGCGGAGTTCGACGCGACTCACGATCTCGATGTGGTGCGTGCGACTTTGACGAAAGCTCAGTGGGGCATCGCGCGGCTGGACAGCGCGCGAGAGTATTGGCAGATCGCCCAGACCGTGCGAAAACTGGTGAAAGAGCGTGGCATCGAACGGTTGCATTGCGGACGCTGTCTGCACGAAGGTTGGGTCGCATTTCTGTTGAAGTATCTCGCTGGCTTGCCGTATGTCTGTTATGTCCACGGTGAGGACGTCGAGAGCGCGGCGACCAGTCGCGAGCTGTCCTGGATGGCGCGGCGAGTTCTCAACAACGCCGACTTTCTGATTGCGAACAGTCAAAACACGTCGCGATTGCTGACTCAAAACTGGAGCGTGTCGGAATCGCGAGTCCGGCTGCTGTATCCCGGAGTCGATACGCAGCGATTCAGCCCGGCACCTCGAAGTCTCGAAGTGCGGCAACGACTTGGTTGGAGTGATCGGCGCGTGGTGTTGACGGTCGGCCGGCTGCAAAAACGCAAAGGCCACGACATGCTGATTCGCGCGCTGCCGGCGATTCGGCAAGCGGTCCCCGACGTGCTCTACGCGATCGCTGGTGCGGGCGATGAACTCGCCTCGCTGCAAGCTCTCGTGCAAAGCGAGGGCGTGGCCGACTGTGTTCAATTTCTCGGCGAACCCGACGACACGATGCTGATCCAGTGTTACCAGCAGTGCGACTTATTCGTACTGGCCAATCGGCAAGTGGGCCGGGACATTGAGGGCTTCGGCATGGTCTTGCTGGAAGCTCAGTCGTGCGGGCGGCCCGTCCTCGCGGGTGCGTCCGGCGGAACGGCCGAGACCATGCGGATTCCCGACACGGGATCTGTTGTCGCGTGCGATACTCCCGATCTGCTCGGTCGCGAGATCACGAGCCTGCTGCTCGACGAGTCGCGGCGGGAAGCGATGGGATTGGCAGCTCGGCAATGGGTCACGTCGCGATTTGATTGGGAATCGCTGAGTACACAAGCGGCCGAGTTGTTCGGGGTCGGGCGGCGCGGGGTCGGGTCAACGGTTTTTCGGAATTCGCCGGCAAGCCGCTGTGAGGATTCGGAATCGTCGGCCGGCGAATTCCGAAAGATCGTAGACCCGACCCCTCTCTGGTTGCACAATCCGGCGGCCGTCATGGCGAAGAACGTGCCAGTCTCAGTGAGTGTCTGCTTTCCAAAGGGCCGCGTTGCTGATGACTCGTCATTCGTCTTGAGCGATGACCAGCAGCGATCAATTCCGTTTCAGCAAACTGTTCTGGCCCACTGGTCCGACGGGAGCGTGAAGTGGCTGCACGTCGAATGCGTCGCGCCGAATGTTCCCGCTGGCCGCACATGCTGGACACTGTCGCCGGACGAACACGGGGTCGGGTCTGCGATTTTTCGGAATTCGCCGACTAGCCGCTGTGACGTCGGTAAGACGCTGCCCGGCGAATTCCGAAAAATCG
>JAYVSP010000831.1:0-2399 GCA_043775215.1 Planctomyces sp.
TGCCAGAAGAGATAGTCGAGCAAATCAATCGGCTGAATGAGGAATTTCTTGATCGAGCCGTCACGAATGTCGCGCGCGATCCCCGTCGTCAGCCCTGGCATCGACGAGAAGGCTCGCCCCAGCATGACGAGCAGTGAGTAGGCCACCATGTCGCCATAGGTGTAGGCATTGATGACCTTCCCATCGCGCGAACCGGTCGCTTGGTAGATCGCTCCCCACAGAAAGACCTGCGTGACGATCGGGAGGAACCGCACCAACGTCGCGAACGCGAAGTCGGCTCGATACACGAGCCGCTCCTCAATTGAGGTTCGCAGGATGCACCACCTAACGCGCAGGGAAGAGGGCATTAGCGGCGATCCGTTTGTGTCGGTTTCGGTGATGTCTCCTTCTCGATTCGCTGAAGAAGGACCGGTGTTCCACTTGCGGTCACGAGAAGCATTTGAGTTCCTTTGCCGCTGATTTCACCGTATTGGAGCTGGAAGCGAACGATTGCACTCGCGCCAAGATCAAATGCTTGGAGACGCAAGTCAGAGATTAACTCTTCTTCGGCCGTGGCGATCATCTGCTCATACGTTGCTGAACGACCTCCAACAAGGTCTCTCATGCCTACGAGAAAATCCAAAAACATGCTTATCCCGTACACTCGGCGAGCGGTGATTACGGAAAGTTGCTTTACGACTTGAAGGCCCTGACGCTCAATCGTGTCGGTTGTCGTGACAAGAAGATCGTTTGATGGGTGTGGTGGGATTTCCAAAACGTGAGCAATGGCAACCCATTTTTCGGACTCACCTTGGCAAACACTAGCATCCGGTCGGATCAGTCCAGAATGTAGCATTTCCGTCAATTCAGCCAGCGAGATTGGGCCCTCGGTGGTGGTGCCGTCGCCGCTCCAGTACCAATCGTCGCTTGACGTTGACCGCGGTGTCGCCGGACGAGCACGCGTGAGGCGAGGCTTATTCCGGCAAGTCGGGCAGACATCAGAATCTGAACCTTTTGAAGCGGAAAACTCTTCTTCACAAATCGAACAAATCAAGTTCGCCATTTACAGACTCCAGCAGATGGCTTAGCGGTTGATGTTTCCAGTTCCAACACGACGATGTGCAACCGACACCCACGCATTTATTGACGCTCACCCTTCCGCGCGAACAATTCGGCGATGACATCTTCCAGCGGTCGCTCTTGCACGCCAACGTCTTCGATCGTGTAGCGGTCGAGCAGCGCGGCGAGGACTTTGGGGATGTCTGGCCGTGGAACTTCGAGCTTCACGCGCGGAGGCATGCGTTCCACGACCTTGCCGTAATTTTCGATCTCTGCGGGAATCTCGGTTCCGGCGAATTGAAGCTGAACCTGTTTGACGCTGCTGAAGCGATCCACGATCTCGGCGAGCGGCCCGTCATGCTTGATCTCGCCCTCGTTGATGATGATGGCCCGGCGGCAGAGGGCTTCGACATCTTTCATGTAGTGACTGGTGAGCAGCACCGTCATCTGCTGCTCCTGCTGATAGTGCCGCAAGAAACCTTGAACCTTCCTCTGCGAGACGACATCGAGACCGATCGTCGGCTCGTCGAGAAACAAAACTTCCGGCGAGTGCAGCAGCGACGCGATCAACTCCATCCGCATCCGCTCGCCGAGCGACAGCTCGCGCACCGGCTGACCGACCAGTTTGCGAACCTCCAACAGGTCGGTCAGTTCATCCACGCGACGCTGAAACTGCGAGGGTTCGATGCCGTAGATTTCGCGGTGCAGAATGAAGGACTCCTGCGCCGGCAAGTCCCACCAGAGTTGGTTCTTCTGCCCCATGACCAGCGAGAACCGTTTGCGATACGCGTTGTCGCGCTGCCACGGGACGAAGTCGAGCACCGTGGCTGAACCGGAAGTCGGATAGATCAGTCCGCTGAGCAGCTTCAATGTGGTCGTCTTCCCCGCGCCGTTCGGGCCGAGAAACGCGACCATCTCGCCCCGTTCGATGGTGAAGCTGACATCCTTCACCGCTTGAACCACGTTGTACTCGCGCCGAAACAATCCGCGGAACGACGCTTTCCAACCGGCGGGCTTCCGGTAGACGCGATAGTGCTTGGCAAGGTCTTTGACTTCGATGATGGACATGGGGCGGGATGATACCGGGGCAGGAGTTGTTTTCAACGTGGGGTGATGCCACGTTGGGCTGTTGCGGGCGTGGGCGCTGCGACGTGCGTTATCAACGAACAAGCCCGAGTCATGAGTGTGACTCGGGCTTGTGTGCGAGTGGAGCGGGACGACCGACCGTCAGCGGGCGGCGGTCTTCGCTGCCTTCAATTGCGAGAAGTAATCGAGCGCGATCTGCAAGACTTCGTTGTTGTACTCGGTCTTGGCAAAGACCGGTTTGTCGGACTTCGTTTCGTTCTCTTCCTCTTCTTTTT
>JAYVSP010000832.1:0-5272 GCA_043775215.1 Planctomyces sp.
CCCCTTCGCTCGCAGCAATGTTCACGGCGGATGAGACGGAGCGCTGACGATAGCGCGCGAAGACCTCGAGTGCCTGTCGGTGGAACAGCAGCGCCGCCCACGCCAGCCACGATGAAATGGACGCCGACCAGCCGAGACCTGGCGAGAAGTCCCATGACTGTCGGCAGGCGATCCACGTCAGGATCATCCCCGCGAGGATCGCGCCGCACCGAAAAAACGGGTACGGATAGATGTCGATCTTGCGGTACTGCATCAAGCCTATGAACGAAAAGCCGGCGTAGGTGATGACGCTCGCCCACGCGGCTCCCGCGGCGTGAAAGCGCGGAATCAGCAGAAAGTTGCAGACGATGTTCAATCCCGCCGCGAAAATGAACACCGGCACAAGGCTCAGCGTCTGCCGAGTCAGCATCACCGGTACGCGGAAGTGTTCGTGGAGACTGAAGAACGAATAGGCCAGGCAGATCACTGGCACGAGGTCTGCCGCCGTCGAATATTCCGCCGTCGCAAACACTCCCAGCAGCGGTTTTGCAAACAGTGACGCCGCGAGCATCACCAGCAACAGGCCGGAGACGAAGTGCTCGAACACTTCCGCATACTGCCGCCTCGCGTCGGGCGAGCGAGCGATCTCGTAGACGACCACGCCCCAAATCGCCGAGAAGGGAACCAGGCAAAGCATGTTGACCGCCTGTCCGATCTTGTACGCCAGCGAATAAATGCCGACCTGCTCCAAATTGCCCGTCGCGCGCAGGAAATACCGGTCGGCCTCATGCATCACCAGCGACAACAATGCCGTCGCAATCAGTGGGCCGCCGAAGCTCAATAGTCGCCGAGCCAGCTTGCGGTCGAAAGTACAAGGACCGCAACTGCGGCAAAACACCACAAACAAGACCAACGTGTAGGCCGCGGATGCGATCAGATTGCCAGTCAGCAGGCCGGTGATGCCCCACTGCCGCTCGACGAGAAAGTACACATTCAAGCCGACATTCAACAGCAGTCGCAGCACTGACAACGTGACGAACAATCCCGACCACTTCCGCACTCTCAGGTAGGCATCGAGCACCTCGGTACATGTGCTGCACCACATGGTTGCTAGAGCCAGCGTGTAAAAGAACGCTCCATCGGCGACGTCCGCCCCCAACGTCACCTCGGCCAGCCAATTGCGAGCCAGCCACATCGGCACGATCAGCAGAAGTGACGCCAGGACGACGTAGGTCATTCCGGTCCACCAGACGCGCTGCCGCCCGTCTTCACTCTCGGTGTCGAAATGAAATCGAGTCACCGCCGTCGCCATGCCCGATCCAATGAATACGGCCAGGATTCCGGCGGTCAAATCCAAAATCGCCACACACCCGTAATCCGCCGGCGTCAAACAGCGCGTGTACAACGGCAGCAGCAACAACGACGCTAGCCGGCCCAGAATCTGGCCCACGCCATAAATGGCGGAGTGCTTCAAGATGTCGCGAGAAGGTTTCATGCGAGTTGCGTTGCCAATTCGTGGGGTAGGTTTTCAACCTGCCCGGCCACAGATTCCAATTTGTGTTCGAGTGCATCGGGAACCTCTGACAGGTTCGAGAAGGCGTGGGCAGGCTGAAAACCTGCCCCACTGAGCTTCAGCGTTCCCGCTCCTAGCAACACCACGTAGTACGGGATTTCCAACGTTTCGACGCTGACGAACTGTGCCGCGACGGCGAAGCCGGTAAGCGACACGATCACCATTCGCGCCAGTTCCCGATACCACGGATCGTCCATCTCGGTGCGCTGTCGCGTCAGCGTCCAACAGCGTGCGATGCACACCAGGTAAAAGCCCGTCAGCAATGCGAAACCCGGAATGCCCAATTCCGTAGCGGTTTGCACCCACAGACTGTGAGCTTCCTTGCCGGGAAGCCATCCATAGCTGGCGGCGAGCAGCGGCCAGTGATTCGGACCGCAGCCCGTGACCGGATACTTCTGGATCACATCCCAGCAATCTCGCCACAAGTCCAATCGGCTTTGAGCGGATTCTTCACGCTCTTGCCCCTGCCCCGCAAATGAAGATTCAAAGCGTTCACGGACTTCTGCTCCGGCCAAGTACAGCCCCATGACGGCCGCTAATGCAAACGCGAAATAGTGGCGCGGCCGCTTGGGGATAATCAGAAACGTCGCGACTCCCGTACATAACATGGCCAACATGCCGCCGCGCGAAAACGAAAACAATATGGCATGTCCCAGGCATGCACCCAGGCCGAGTGCCAATCCTTTTTGCCAGAGGTACGGGGCATGCAAACCGAGAAAGAAAGCCAGCCCCAACCCCGTCACCATCGCATTGGCAGCGCCGTTGTTGTCCAGTGCGCCGATTCCGTCTGTGGCCAGAATGTTGTTGCCTCGCAAGTACGCCACGTTCATCTCGAACGCCACGTACCCCTGGCTGACCATGATCGTCCATGCCAACTGCTGCAACTGTTTCAGCGAGGTGATTGTCGTCAGGCCGACATAAAACGGGATCGCGATCTTGGCAATGTCTTCGACGAACTTCCACGCGACCTCTTGGTTCGGAGCAAACAGAGCCAGTCCGCTGGCCCAAGCCAAGAACAGCAGCAACAGATTGACGATCGCCCCACTACGGCCGAATTGAAACGTCGCACGTTTCGAGTACGTCCAACCGACAAGCATCGCCAGTGCCAACATCAAGCTGTAACGCCCGGACGGTACGGACCAAGGCCACATTGCTTCCGGCTTGACGATCGCGAAACAAACATAGGCCAGCAGGCCATAAAACGGGTTGAAGAGCGACAACACCACGCCGCCGCCCGTCATCAGGTAAGTAAAGATCAGGCCCTTCATGGCTTCTCGCCTCCATTCGACATGCGTGCTTCCAGCGTGCCGTTCAACGAGCCCTCCTCGACCGCGAGCGGAATCGCCCCCTCCGACACAGCCGCAATCCCTAAGAATCGCGGCAGCGATTCCAAGCACTGCGCCCAGCGGTGATACGCCGTGACGTAGGCCTGCCCTGCCATGCCGATGTCATTGCGCAGCGAGCGGTCTTCCAGCAATTCCACCAGGCGCGAAACCCACTCGTTGGGAGTCGTCGCGCTCACCAAATGAATTCCCGCCTCCACCTGCAAGCCGACGATCGGTGCGGGCGATGAGACAACCGCCTTGCCCATCGCGAGTGCTTCGAGCACTTTGTTCTGCACTCCGCGAGCAATCTGCAACGGCACGACGACGACCGCCGCCTCGGCCAGATACGGCCGCACGTCGGGGACGGAGCCGATGACTTCCACGCCCGGAATCTGGCCCAATTCTCGCACTTCGCGTGACGGTTCGCGGCCGACCAATCGCAAGATTTCATTCGGCCGCTGCTCACGGAGCCTCGGCCACACATTCCGGCAGAACCACACTGCGCCGTCGATGTTCGGCTTGTAGTCCAGCGCGCCGACGAACACACAGCCACGCTCCGACGACATGGGTTGAGGCTGAAAGTAATCAACATCGACTCCATTCGCGATCGCCTGAATCGGTCCGTTCGGACAGAAACCGCGATAGATGTCCGCCTCGGCTTGGCTGACGACGGTTAATCCCTGCGTCCACGTCGCCAGTTCGGTCTCGACGGCTCGCAGACGGCGGCCCTCGTGTTGATACAACCAAGCCTTCGGCCCGTGCGATGCCGCGGCGTAATCGAGCCATTTCTGGCTATCGACATCAATCAGGTCCACGAACGCCGCCGCCGACTTCAAAGCCGGAAGCCGCAAGTAACTCGCCAGCGCCGACGACGAAGCGAGCGTTGCGTTAAAACTCACCTCTCCGCCCCATTCGGTCAATTGTTGAGTCAGTCGCGGCGATTGAAACATCCCCTCGCTGATCGTCCGCCCGGACAACAGCGACACTCCGCCGCGCAGCCAACGCCGCCGTGGTTCCACGGGAACGATGGCAACTTCGCGACACAGACGATTCAACTCGCGACGTGATTCCTCGGACACCGGTTCGTCTGCCAGACAGGCCAGCCAAATGTCCGAATGCTGAGACAGATGACGCAGAAAATGATACGTCCGAATCCGATCTCCCCGGTTCGGCGGATGAGGCACTCGATGCGTCACATACAGCAATTGGGGACGTGAAGAACGCGGCTCTTTTCGAGCGACCGGTCGTGGCGTGTCCGGTAGGTTGGGACTCAGTCCCACCCCGCTCGACTCTTGCGAAAGGATTAGCCGTTGCTTCGGAAGCGAACCGTTGAATCTCTCTGCGGAAATCGGAGTGGCCACCCGTTCGGAAGTCGCGTACATGTCACCGTTGCCGGCGTTGACGGCATATCGCGTGGCGTAGCCCAGTTCGTGTTCAGCGGCCAGCACGTCGCCCATCGCACCAAATCGAAAGCGAGGCAACAGCCACTCCAGTTTTCGCTCGGTACTCGCGAGGTTTTGGTAATGACGAAATCGAGATCGCAAAGAACCCGGCAGCCGCGGTTGCTCGGGATCAACTTCCCACGGGTGGATGTAGAACATGAACGGCCGGCCGGAGCGGACGTTGACTCGCTCCAACAATGAGGCCGTGAGCTGCGCGGGATACAGCCGAAAATAGCCGCCGCCCGAAATCGGGACACTCAGACCGCTCAGTCGATACACAGATCCGGGAAACTCACACAGATCGCCGGCCGACGTCCTTAAGATGTGCGGGAACGGATCGGCTCCTGGAATGCCATAACGGTCATGTCGAATCGGATAGATGCTCGAATCGCAGTCGAAGCCGAGTTCCGCCAGAATGTCCAGCGCCCACAAGCTGCGCGGGGTGATCGAGAAGCTCGGCGCGCGATACAACGTCACACGCTCTCCGACGATGTCTTCCAAGACGTTTTTTGCGCGGAGCGTATCCTCGCGGAATTCCTCGGGCGTGAGGTCGTAGACCAGCCGATGCCAATGACTGTGACAACCGATTTCATGGCCGTCGCGCGCGATGGCGCGGACCAATTGCGGAAAGCGTTCGGCAACCCAACCCAGCACAAAGAACGTCGCGCGGAGACCGGTTCGGTCCAACAGCCGCAGCAGTCGATGCGTATTCTGCTCGACGCGACTGGGATACTGCGGCCAATCGCGCGGCGAGATCCGATCTGCGAACGCCGAGACTTGAAAATAGTCCTCGACGTCAATCGTCATCGCATTGATGGTTCGCATCGTGTTCATGCTCAATTCTGATCGTTGTTAGCGGGCATAGATCACATTGTGGTGCGACGCTCCGCGTCTGTGAATCTTTCGAGCCGCGACCGTCAGGGAGTGTGACGGACAAGGACTTATGACCGCTC
>JAYVSP010000833.1:0-2871 GCA_043775215.1 Planctomyces sp.
TTTCGAGTGACGGCCCTTTGGGCCAAAGCACAATCATCACTTCGAGCGCCGATCAACGAGTGCAAACAAATCGGGAACTTATTGCGGCTCTGTTCCTAAAGGACAGATAAGGACCGAAGGTTGGCACAAACATAGTTACTTGATTTCCATCTTGAGTTTGGCGAGATGTTTCTGCGGGTCTTTTTTGAGCGGTCTTTCGCAGCCGGCGCAGCAGATGAAGATTCTCCGGCCGGCGACTTCGACCGGGATCGGCCCGCCCATCGACGCGAGGTCGAGACCTGTCACGGGACAAATCTTTTGTGCCGCGACGAGTTTTTGATCTTCGGGCGAAAGCGAACTCTTGTTCTTCCGCTTGCGTGCGGCCGGTCGGCTCGTGGATGTGATCTGAGCATCCCGCGCTGCTCCGAAATAGCCGACCGCGAGACTCGGATTCAGCCGCGTTTCGGCGTCGATCAGAAATGCTCCCGCGGTCGCGACTCGCTGGCCCGCTTTCAGCCCGGATTGGACCGGCCACAGCTCCCCGACGCGCGATCCTAATTGGACCGCAACACCGTCAAACGTGCCGGGCATCGACTCGACATAAACGATCCGCAGAGCTCCCGTGTCGATCACCGCTGATTCCGGAACTGCCAGGCATTCTCCGAGACCTTCAAGCATCTGCGACTGAAGTTCCGTCGTGTGAATGCCGGCCAGTTGAATGCGGTACGGTGACAACTGCATCCGCGCGAGCACGCCGTCGGGAAGCACGACCGCGGCCCCGCGCTGTCGGGGCACCAAGTCCATATGACAGACCGGACAGATCGACGGCCAATCGGTGAGCACGCCGGGGCACATCGGGCAGAAGAACTCCGTATCGGCCGAGACGCTTCCCGCATGAGCCGTTCCGCCAAGCCACGGCCGGGTCCACGTCTCCCAATAATTACGCCAAGTGCCCCAGCGTCCGACAATCACAAACGCGACCAACAGCACCAACACAAACCGCAACCGCACTTCCACCAGCCGCAGGGTCCACGCCAGGCGAGACCAGCGCGAACTTGATGCGGCCACATGATCCGAGGTCAGGTCTACAGATTTCATTTTTGGAACTCAGATCTAAAGCGAGAGCGAGCGTTCTGGAACTCATTGATTTCCGAGCGTTGCGGAGCGCTCGCCCTCGCTCACGTTTCGGGTTGCCGGCGCGGGCATCGGATGCTCCCAGTGAGCGAGCATCTCCAGGTCTTCGTGCCGATAGACCCACAGGGGATCAATGCCGAGAACGGAGTAGCGTGCTTTTTCCTCGGCGTCTGGATTTGCGAGCGTCAATTTCACCAGAAATGTCCGTTTCGTCGTGCCGGGAACTTCGCCGAGAATCTCGAAACCAGTCAGCGTCTGATTTTCTCGGCGATGCGTATCGACTACCAACAGCGTGAGGTGAGTATTTTTCATCACGCCCGTTGGTTCGCCGCGCTGCCAACTCTGAAAAGCGGACTCCAATGCCGATCGAGCTTTCTCTGGTGCCGGCTCAAAGCGCTCATGACCGGCTCCGCGCCCGCAGCCGGTCACGAACACAACCAGACACAGCCCCACGCCGCGGTTGAATGAGGATTTCCGCTTCGTCATCATTCGACCTCTAAGGACCGACGCAGAAATAAGTGGGGCACGATTTCATCGTGCCGAGCACGTTGGAAACGTGCTCCACGTCACAAAGCCGACAGTTTTTTTTGCGCCGGTCCTAACCACCGAAGGGCGACGTAATGGCTTCGCCGCCCTTGCGTGTGCCGACGGCCCGCCACACGGTCAGGTCGATGCTGTTGTTGGAGAAATGCACAGCTCCGTCTCCCATCAGCACATGGACGCCGCCGGGATGCCAACTCGACGCCGAGACCTGCATGGACATGTCGGTCATCCCGGTGGCGGGAACGGGGAAGCCCGCGCACGAATTGGTGTTGGGAGTCGAAACGTGGTTGTAGAGCGTGCAACAGTTTTCGCCCATGACCCAACTGTACCCCCATTTGCTGGTCAGCGGCGTCGCGGTCGCAGTGTTGATTCCCTGGCATGTGCTGTAGGTCAAAGCGAGCGACGTCTGACTGGGGGTCACAAACAAGTCTGTTTTCGGATCGGGAATACCCGTGCCGCGTCGCTTTTCGCTGAAGAAGGCCGTTTGGCTGAGGCCGTCCTTCACATCAGAGGATCGCACGCTGCTGAGGAAGTAGAACACGCCGGTCTGCACTTCGGTGGTCGCGACGGCTGCCGCCCCGGGCGAATCTCCGCGATCACACAGCCAGCCGCCTTGATTGGCGGCGTAGTTGTTCTGACCTTGCCACGGGTCGGAGGGATACGCATCCGACGGGCAAAGAAAGGCGGAAATCAATGTTCGCGCGGCAACATCATTTCCGGCGTTCGCGCTCACGAACGCCGGCATGAAGGCGATGACGCCCCCCATGCCTGGAGTACTCGGCGCGGCTGAAAAGTTGATGCTCTTGTAGAGACTGACCTGCTCGAGGAACGGCAGCAGCATCGCGTGCTGTGACCAGCGAGCGTATCCCGCGGCGCCGGTATAAGTCGCCCCCTTGCCGAACGGTAGCACGCGGTGAGTATCCATGTAGTTATGCACCGCGAGACCAATCTGTTTGAGATTATTCTTGCATTGAGAGCGGCGAGCCGCCTCGCGCGCTTGTTGCACGGCCGGTAGCAGCAACGCAATCAAAATGGCGATGATCGCGATCACCACCAACAACTCGATCAAAGTGAATCCGCGACGACGTGACATGATCAAACTCCTCAATACGAATCGAATAGAAAAAAGAACAAAAGCGTGACTGAGCACCAACAATCGGAACGGAGCGATCGTTGTGTCTTCATCCGTGTGGCTTTCTTATCCGTGTGGCTGCG
>JAYVSP010000834.1:0-4566 GCA_043775215.1 Planctomyces sp.
AGGGCGGGCGTTCCAGTCGGGATTGGTTCCGAGTGACCACGAGCCCCGTGAAGCACCCGCCCTCGCTCACGCTTCGGGTTACTTGGCGAATCAAGTCCAACCGGCCTGGGTCTTGGACGGGACAACGGCCGCGGCCAAGTTGCTCGGCCCCGGCATCAGCGTGCAGTTTCTGGGACCGCCGGCCGTTTTCGACGGCTGCCTGTACACGATCGGTGAATTGTTTTCTGCCGGAGAATTCGACTCGCAAAAAGTGGGACAGCTCAGTTTATTGGCGGTCGACGCACTGACGGGTGAGTTGCTGTGGGGACAAGGCCTGGCGTTGGTCGATCAGCCGTTTTTCCGTATCGCCCAGCAAGACCGCCGCAACCCGATCGGCTCACCGTCATCGGCTGACGGCATGTTGGTTTGTCCGACAGACGTCGGCTTGGTGTTGGGAGTGGACTTAGTGACCGGCCGCCAGCGCTGGGTTTATGACTCGGGAGACATTCGTCCCGAGAGCCGCCGTGAGCCTCAGCGGGACAAATTCGGCTGGGACGGCACGCCGTCATGGCCGGTGATTCATCGCGGACGAGTCTTCCTGTTGCCCAGATTCTCCGATCAACTTCACTGCCTCGAACTGACAACCGGACGCCTGTTGTGGAAAGTGCCGCGTGGCGACACTCTGTACGTCGGTGGGGTGACCGATGAGTCGATCGTGTTGGTCGGCAAACGCGACGTGCGGGCGATCCCGTTCTCGCCGGAAGGCCAGATCGACGGTAAGCCGGTTCCGGCAATGTGGACAAAGTCGCTGGGGTTGATGACCGGGCGAGGGATACATGTCGGTGATAATTTACTCGTACCGCTGAAGTCGGGGCGGGTTGCTTGCCTGGATCTGAAGACGGGACACGATCGCGGCTTCGCGTTGCGGCGGACGACTGATCCTCAAGGGCTGCCGGAAAATTCGCTCACCCCGTGGCCGGGAAATTTGGTTCCGGCTGGCGACGTGATCTTGTCACTGGGACCGAGTCACTTGGTGGCCTACCCACAAGCGCACTTGGTGTTGGCGTCGATGCCGACACGGCCAGCCTCGATCGAACAAAAGCTTCAGCAGGCTGAGCTGTCGATGTTGCTGGGCTTCGGCGGATCGTCGATCGCCGAGTTGCAGGACGTGCTGAAACAGCCCCTCACGTTATCTCTGCGTCAGCAAGCCGAACGACAATTGCGCGAGTCGCTCTATCTCGAATTGGACCGCAACCCACAACAGCCCGAAGTGATGTTGGCACAGCTCGCCCCCTTGGCCGACACGACTCAGGAGCGAGCTCGACTACTGCGGCGGCAGTGTGAGATCTCATTGCTGAGCGATCCGGTCAAGACAGTCGAATCGGCTCGCGAACTGGCCGCGCTGCCCATCGATCAGGAAATGGAATTGGACGAACACGAGCAGCATGTCGTCTCGGCCGAGACTTGGGCTCGCGGCATCTTGCGGCAAGTGAAAGCCCGCGTGGCGACGAATCCCAATGAAGCGAATCGAGTCCTCGATGTCCTCAACCGCGAACGCGACAACCTGCTGGCGACGAACGACCTCGCCGCACTGCGGCGGTTCGCGCGCGTCTGCGACGAATGGCCGCAAGCCACCGACATCCGCTTTCATCTGGCGGCGGAATTGATCCAGCGCGGTGAGTTCCAGGAAGCGGAGTTGCTGCTCATCCGTGATCGTCTGCAATCCGACCCGCTCATTGCGGCCGCCGCAACCGTGCGACTGTTGCGATTGTGGGAACATCTCGGCCTGTATTCCTCAGCCGCACATTTACTCAGCGAACTGGAGGGACGATTCGGCGATGTCCCCATGTGGCGAGCGCGAGTGAGCGGCACGGCGCTAGCCGCCGGTGTTTCCCCCGGGAATATTGACTCAACACCGGTGGCTAGCGCCATGCCACTCACAGTCGGCGAGTTCGTCGCACAGTTCCCGCGTGACAGCCAAACAGGACAAGCGTTCGCGCGCAGGCAACGTCCGGATTGGGACGTTCGTCGCGTAGTCATTTCCGAAGACCGCGCGGCAGCCGGCCGAACCACTTTGATCGAGGCTTACGATCAATTCCGCCGCCGCTATCAAACACCTCCCGGCATGGCTTTCAACCTGTTTGAGAAACCGCTGACTTTCGGCCCAAAAGGGGAATCCGCCTGGCAGGTCGTCGACAAGGACAGCGGTGTTGTCGTCGGACACCTCACCGACATGGAGCGCGTCTTCTACCCGACCACTCAGCCAGCGAATTCGCAAGCGGCGACGAGTCACTTTCTGCCGCTGGGTGGTCCGGCGCGGTTCCGCGGCTTGTCGCTGCTGGAACGCGACGATGGCGCCAGTTCCTGGGAACAGGTCTTTGCACCATTGAAAGCGACTGAGGAATTTCCTCGCGTCGGACCGCACGGCCCGACCTTTTGTGCGTTTCAGTCGCGGCAGCACTTGATCGTTGTCGACCCGGCCAGCGGGCGAATCCTCTGGCGACGCGGCAATCTGGAACCGCAAACTGGCTTGTTCGCCGAAAACGAATGGGGGCTCTTCGGCGACGAAGAAGTCCTGGTCCTGTTCGCTCAGGACTTCTCGTCGTATGTGACGTACGAAACCGCGACTGGCCGCGAATTGCGCCGCGGGAAATTGGCTCTTGATCTGCATCAGAATCGCCGCGTCTTCGGCCGTAAGCTGTTTTACATCAGCGACAGCAACACCGATCGCCGAATGCGACTGTGGGATCCCTTGACCGACCGCAATGACTTCGATGAGCCGTATTCCAACCGCGTGTTTTCGAACGTCACGCCTGACGGCGAATTGCTGACCGTTTTGCAGAACGGCCGCGTCCGCGTGTTCGACGTGCATGCCCAGTTGGTGAAACTCGACGTGACCTTGTCGGCCGACCACATCCGGGGCATCAGCTCGCTGAAGGCGTTCTCTGATCGCGACCATTATTACCTCAACCTGCAACAACACACGATCGACACCGGCCGGCCACAGCTCAGTTACTTTCTGAGTGATTCGCTGCTGTCGAAATTCGACGTGCAAGGCGAACTGTATGCCTTCGCCAAGCCATCAGCGCCGCGACCACTGGCGGGGGCGGAAGGCCCGCTGGGCACCCGTCTGTGGTCCCGTGTGATGCCGCAGCGCACGCTTTTGCGACTCGAAAACACACGCTTGCCGTTTCTGGTCGCGATGAGTCGGCAGCAAGACCGGCAGAACAACAACAAGACATCGATCCGAGTCGAAGCGCTCGATGCCGCCTCCGGCGATCTAATCGGCGCGAACGAACACATCCTGCCGGGACGCTTCGTCCAAACACAGTACGATCCCGCCACCAGCCGCCTCACGCTGTTGGGAACTCACACACACGTGACCCTCGACTTTGGCAAGCAGTACCAGCGCTTGGCCGCGACGGATGATCCGCAGTAACGCCGATTGCGCCGATGGACCGGCGAAGCCGGAACAAGTGTGGCACGACGCTCCGCGTCGTGAGTTGCGACGCGGAAAGATTGTGAAGGAATCGTAGAACAGGCGGCTCGCCTGTTTGTTTTGTCCGAGAAATTAAGCAGGCGAGCCGCCTGCACTACGAAAAAGTCGCAGCCTCGGAGCGTCGCAGCACAATTGTCCCATCAATCACGCACTTGATAGTTAATCTTCGGTTGCGATCTCGCGCTGCGCAAAATACTCGGCCACAAAATCGGTCAGCAACTGAAATGCGGCGAGCTCGCGAGGCCCGGCGGTTTTTTCGACCGGCGAGCGCAAAGCAGCGAATTGCCGCTCGATTTCGTCTCGCGGTAGCAGATGTAGTCGCGTGGCGAGGATCGCGGCTTCCAGCACGGCATGTTTGGCCCGATTGAAGCCGAAGAAATCTCGCAGTCGCCCGGTATGTACGATGCGCCCACGGATTTCAGTTCGTTCGTGAGTCGCGTCGAGCGAGTCGATTTCAAACTCGTACCAGCGACAAGCGGACTCCAACACTTGGCCGGTAATCTTCTCGGCGGCGAACGTCGCAGGCGTTTTGTCGAGTCGTCCGATCGCCGCCTGCGCCAGCAACAACACGTCGTCGATGACGTGGAACACACCTTGAGGATGCTCGGCCAAGTTGCGGTACGTCTGCGAAGTCTGAAACGGACGCAGATGCAACCACGTCATCGACTCGTCCACGATCGGCCCCATCGGCGCGATGTTCAGTTCGCCGGAGCGGCTCAGGCTGGTGATGATGCCTTCGAGAATCATGTGATCACCGGTCGGAAAGAAGTCTTGTCTTCATCCGTATGGCCTTAATATCCGTGTGGGCTGGCCTTGGGAACGGCACCCACACTGATCAAAGAGGCCGTCACTATGCACATTCGAGGCCGATCAATTCACGGTCGCAGAATAGTGATCAGGTAGCAAGACACTGATGCAGGGTCGGTAGAGGAAGAGCCTGCGACTGGGGTGATGCAATGTTGAAGTTGACGAAGCTTTGTCATCGGGCAGGATTTGTTTCTTGTCTTCCGGCCCGAAGGGTCGCAACTCGATAGCCCAGGGCGCAGCCCTGGGGCACGAATCGCCGCGTTCCACCCAGCCCCAACGGG
>JAYVSP010000835.1:0-9663 GCA_043775215.1 Planctomyces sp.
AATTCCCTGCCTCCTGTCCTGATCCGTGTTCAATCCGTGTTTCATCTGTGGCAAAAATATTTCCCGAAGTGACCTCCCTGGATTACCGAATGAGCCTTCCTCATTTCAATGCCTCTTAGAGTTGGACCACCGCGTTGCTCAAAAGTCTTCAACTCAAACTCCCGCTGAGCCTGCCGAGCGGCCTGCCATTCGGCTTCTTCCTCGGCGGTCATTTGCAGCGGTGGGATCGACCGAAACTCCGCAATCCACCGAGCAATTGACTGCGGGTCATTCGGTTGTTCACGGTCATTTTCCGCTGCGCTCACGAGCGGGCGAACTTCCAATTCGCACCCCTCCGGCCAATCGACCGACTCGTCAAACACGACTCGGCCATCTTTCCAGTGAGCACGAACCCCAATCATTCGGCACCTCCAGACTCTTCGTGAACCTGCGCAACTCGCCTGAGTTCAGACGGTCCAATCTTCGACGCGTAGTCCAGGAACTTTTTCAAAATGCTTGAGGTTTCGGCTCAGCAACCTGGCATCATTCGCCAGCGCGATGGCGGCGATCTTCAGGTCTTGAGTTCCCACTCCCAGTTTTGCGCGTTGCAATTCGACGTACTTGGAATAGGCCCGGTCATCCAAGCCGAGGATGTTGATTCTGCCGTAGACTTTTGCGTGAATGGCGAGCAATTCGTAGGCTTCGATCATTTGCGCCCGTTTCTTCGCCCGCTTCACGTAGGCCAGCCAGCCTCGACTTTGCTCTTCGTAGGTCATGATGTTTGTGACGGGGACTTCATCGGGATGCTGATCGAGTCGTTGTTGGAGTCGCAGAGAGTCGTCCGATTCGGGATTCCAAAACAAGATCGTCATGTGGTCAGTGTCGAGCACGAGCATCATTGCCTCGTTTCTTGGCTGACGGTCGTTGGCGTTTGGGACGGAACGAGGCACGCCACTCGGCTCCGAGCTGAGCCGCCTCCAAGAAAGCCGGTTTGCCGGCGAAGACGCCCACCACGTTGTCCAAAAAGTCACGCATCTTGGTGGGCGATGACGGCGCGGCTTCTGTCGCGTCTCGCTCAACCTTCCGCGACAAGAGTGCCAATTCCGACTCAATTTTCGCGAGCCGAGCTTCCACTTGAGAATTCTCTGTCTGTCTGGACATGTTCGAGCCCTTTCTTGCGGCGGGATTCTATTCCGAGTCTTGTCATCAGTCTATTGCCCGTTTCGCTCGCGCATGGAATGGTCTTCTGGAGGCACACGCAACCATTGTCGATGCGTCCGCCTCGCGATACCGTGTCAGTGTGATTCCCCAACCTCAATGAAATCATCGAGAGGCTGCGATGAACACGTTTGAAGACCTGCAAAATGAAGTGCTTCGGCTGCCGTCTGCGGATCGAGGCCGATTGGCGATGGCGGTGTTGGACAGCCTCGACGACGAACCGTGTGACGAGGGTGTCGCCGAAGCCTGGGCGGCTGAAGTGCTGGCTCGTTCCACCGCGTACTCGCGAGGCGAATTGCAAGCGGTCGATTGGCGTGAGGCGCTCCAAGAAATTGAGTCCGATTTGAATGAGCTGTCGCCGTGAGCCTGCCCGTCCGACTTCTGGACTTGGCGAAGCGAGAAGCCCACGCCGCAGCACGCTGGTACGAACGTCGTCAGACGGGGCTTGGTCATCGGTTCTTGCGCGTCCTGCATGACACGCTGCTCAACATCGAGCAGCACCCGACGCGCTATCCGCACCTCGAAACAGTCCCCGACGAAGTGCCTATTCGTCGGGCGATCGCGAAAAAGTTTCCGTATCTTGTCATCTACGAACTGCGACCCGATGAAGTTGTGGTGCTCGCCGTCGCCCACGCCAAACGGCGTCCCAACTATTGGATGCGACGAAGGAAAATGTCGTGTTGGACGATGTCACCAGGGGGAGAAAACCCAAAGCCCCGAAGTGGTCACCTTGGCGAGCCGCTGCTTTCACGGTGCCAGATTTCGCGGAATTTTCGGCTGATAAAATGGATTGCCCGATTGATTAAGTCCGATGTTCATGCCAAGATTCTTCAGTGGGCTGGTGACTGCGTAGCGGGCGCTGGCCCCTTTTCTTTGGGAATCACGACTAAGCCGTAACCGGCATATTCGCCCCGCGAGTTGCGGCGCAGCTTCGATTCCACGATCTGCCAGTCTTCTTTGTCTGGCTTTCCCAGGACATGCCGGCCAATTGGGGAGACGACAAGGTCGGCCAATTGCAACCCGGCGATGTTTTCCTTCTTCGCCCGCAGGTTCAGTCCCAAAATGCGTTTTTCAATGTTCTTCGCGCGCATGAAATGAGTGCCTTGGACTTTGAGGTTCAACCACGCGATTTCCAATTCACGGTCGAGTGTCGCATCGCGCTTTTCCGCGACAATCACGCCGCCTCCAGTGACGTTGCCCAGCTCAAAACAAAACCGCTCGACCAGCACATCCAAGCTGAGCAAGTAGGGATCGAGCGCCGCCACGCCATAGCGCGCCAAGTGCTCGTCTTTTCGGACAACGCACGCCACGACCGTGTAGGTCAATCGCCGCATGAGTGCGTTGAGCTTCTCAAGAATTTCCGTGCGAAACGCCGTCTCCTTCATCCGTTCGAAACCATTCCGATTGCGGGCGAGGTCGGCAGTATGCAACACGATGTCCGAGCGGCCGAACAAATCCAGTTTGAATGCCTGCAACTCCCGCGACAGTTCTTGTTCGGCATAGTCTTGATCGACGATGACGCCGCCGAGCACGAACAGCGGATACTGTGGATCAATCACCGCCAAGTTGTGGTCGCCCGATTCGTCTATGAATAGAACCTTCATCGGCTGACTCCAATCTTGAGGCCGTGCGAAAAACGCCATGATGTATCGCACTCGGCATCGCCAAGCATTGCAAGTTCGTTGGGAATCGACGAGTCACCGAGAAAGCAACTCGCTCATTCACTGCATCATAATGGCGGCATCACGCAGGCTCGTTCGATGGTGTCTTTGCCGAAGCCGATAATGGCTGGGTTGCGAATTCTGTAGAGCAATTGGACATCGAAGACTTCCGCGACCGTTTGCTCGAATTCCAGAAAGCCGACCGTGTTGCCGGTGAGCATGTCGATGCACCAGACACCGCACTTGCGATTCGCGTTCTGTTCGACGACCGGCACGTCGCCAAACGTCTTCGTCTCGCGAGCTTGAGAGACTCCGACGAATGCGAATCGTCCCGCGAAGGCCAAGCCGCGTGGATAACCGGGGACTTTCGCGACTTCAACGTGTGAACCGTCTCGTCGATCGACTGACACAACCGTCCCGCAACCCGAATTCAGTAACCAGATTTTGCCGTTGTGGATTCGCGGCGAATGTGGCATTGAGAACCCGCGAGCGGCGACCTCATTTGTCGTGACGTCGATCAAGCAGCCGCCGTCTCGCTTTCTGTCTCGCCAGCCTTCCGGCGTATTTGTTTCGGCGAAGCAGGTCACGTACTTCGGTTGTCCGTCGAGCATTGCCAGACCGTTTAAGTGACACGGGTCCGCTCGCTTCAATTCCGAAACAAACGGCGGTTTCCAGCGAGGCACGAAGCTGAATCGCTCATCCAGCGTGCAAAGACAACAATGCTGCGTGTTGACGAGCCAGAGAATTGGTTGAGGGTTGGTCGTTGAGGGTTGAGAGTGAACCGCATTTGTTTTGCCCTCAACCCTCAACTCTAAACCCTCGACCTTTTCCCCCCACGCGATTTCATGCGTGTCGATGTTGCTCGTGACATGACTGCGGCGCGGAATGAAACAGGCATCGTGAGTTCCCTGCGGCGGCAATCGTTCGGCGAGACTCGGTTCGTTGGGCAGGAACCAAATCTGATAGCGAGTCGCGATCGCCAATTCCCGCCGACTCACCGCGACTCCCATCGCGCGATCGAACGTTCGCAGCAACAGTGTCAACTTCCCGCCGCTCGCCCGAAACGCCGCCAGCTTTCCCGCTTGATACGTCGTCACCAACAACGTCGCGCCAAGCTCTTCCAGCAACTCGGCGAAAGACACTGTGTGCTGATACCGAAACGGAGCTTCGGCAACCAAGTCAACTTCAGGAGCAACCGTCACGGAAGTCATTCGTCTTTCAATTCTCCGCACATCAACAACAACCGGCGCAGTTCAACTCGCTCCGGCAGATTGATTCTCAGAACGACGATCGTGGTGCGGCCAACGGGAGTCAGGCCCATCAGTGTCGGGCCGTACCAGGCAAAGTGTTCGAGCCAGACATCGCGCCGAGGATTGAACAACTGGCAGAGGCGATCGGTGTCAGGATCGTATCCAGCGATATTCGGTCCTTTGAACGAATTGCACGCCAAACAACTCCACGCGCAATTTTGAATGTCATTGGGGCCGGAATGTTTCTGAGCGCGGATGTGGTCCAATTGAAAGGGTTGGATGTCGCAGCGTTCCGGCAAATGGCAGTATTCACAACGCCGACCGGCGCGATGGCGGACGAATTCGCGATGGGTTCTCGCCATCAACGACTCCGCTTTTCTGAATGTGCTCCATCGCGATTCAATGGCTTGAGCGACAAGCGAGCTTTCGCTTGGACCAAGTTGACCAAGCTGCCGACACGCAGATAGCGCTCCAACGCTTCTCGTTCGCGAGCCGTGATCGTCCCGGCTTGATTCCGTTGAGCCAACCGCGTGATTCGTCGCGTTGTTGCTGCCGTGAACTTCCACTCCATCACGGCGCGAGCCACCGCTGGTGACAAGTCGCCCGACTCTGCGCCGACAATTTCCGCAAGAATCTCTGATTCAGAAATCATGCTCGTGATGGACATGGCAGGATGTTACCAAATGAGTGTCTCAAACGCTCGTCAGCCATTTCGCGAAGACAGCCATCCCTTCGTCAATTTCAGAGACATGGTCAACGAACACGTCAGCGGAATTGATGGCTCGATTGCGGCCGTTGCCACCGGCGAGGTGATCGGTTCCGTCGCCGCCGGCGAGCGGGAAAGCAAAACGGGGAAAGCAAAATGGGGCAGGAGGTCAGGACTCTTTTAGGATTACCGGCGGTGCCTGGATGGATACGTGCTTGCCGCGTCGAACCGCCGGTCGCTCAGCGACCAGACCCCTTTTTGCCTTTTCCGGTCGCTCAGCGACCAGTTCAATGAGACCAGACCCCTTTTTGCTTCCCAGACCCCTTTTTGCTTCCCCAATGAGACCAGACCCCTTTTTGCTTCCCCTGCCGCCGCTTCCCGAAGACCGGATGTTGTGCGCATTTCAGCACATCTTTTCGGGCGGCTACGCGGCGGGCTACTACAGTTACAAGTGGGCTGAGGTGCTCAGCGCCGACGCCTTCGCCGCGTTTGAGGAAGCGGGGCTCGACAACGAGTCGGCAATCGCCGCGACCGGCCGCCGCTTCCGCGACACGGTGCTGGCCCTCGGCGGCAGCCGACATCCGATGGAGGTCTTCCGTGCGTTCCGCGGCCGCGATCCCGATCCGCAAGCCCTGCTGCGGCAATGCGGCTTGCTGTGATTTGGGGTGGGCGGCACTCAGAAGGGGAGAAAAGGGGACGTAGCGCCCCGTCCCCTTTTGTTGCCCCCTCGTTGCCCTGGTTCGCCTTTGGTTCGACAAAAAAAAGCGACCCGGCCTGACCGCCAGGCCGGGTCGCCCCGAAGGAGAGCTGCGAACGAGTCGTTCGGCGGACGTCACGGCTGCACGCCTCGTCACGCTCTCAGAGTTTTGTCATTTGTGATTTTCGATTTTTGAGGGAATCGCGGCTGGTATCTCAATCGAAAATCGCAAATCGCATTACACGCCGTCCAACTTGTCGAGCAACGATTGCGGGAGCACGAACGATTCGTTGACCAGATCGCTGGTATCGGTCGTGAGCGTATCCTGACCATCGTTCCCCGCCATGAGGTCGGCTCCGCCTTGGCCGTTGAGGATGTCGTCGCCGTCCTGACCTAGCAGCGTATCGTTGCCGCCGCCCCCCAAGAGCGTGTCGTTTCCGTTGCCACCGGTGACGACATCGTTGCCAGCTCCGGCGTTGATCACGTCGTTGCCGTCGCCGCCGGACAGACCGTCGTTGCCGAGGCCGCCGACCAACTGATCGTTGCCGTCGCCGGCATTCAGTTCGTCGTCTCCATCGCCGCCGTCCAGCGAATCGTTACCGTCGCTGCCGCGGAGCTTGTCGTTCCCCGCGCCGCCGACGAGCGAATCGTTGCCGAAGCCGCCGTCCAGCGTGTCGTTGTTGTCACCGCCGTCCAGCGTGTCGGCACCCGTCGCACCCGCGAGCGAATCGTTGCCGGTCAGACCGATCAGGTTGTCATTCCCATCCTGACCTTGCAGCGTGTCATCGCCCGCTTGACCGTTGAGCGTGTCGTTGCCGATGCCGCCGAGGATCGCATCGTTGCCATTGCCTCCCCCGACGTTATCGTTGCCGCCTTGGCCGTTGAGCGTGTCGTTGCCATCCTCGCCATTGATCGCATCGTCGCCGACGCCGCCAATGACATTATCATTCCCCGCTCCGCCCAGCAGCGTGTCGTTGCCGTCGCCGCCGTCGAGTGTGTCGCCATTCGCGCTGCCCGTGAGCGAGTCATTGCCGGCGTTGCCATTGAGAAGTAAGCGGACCGATCCCAACGCCGCCCCGGCTGCGCTGAGCGAGTCGTTGCCATCGCCGCCATTGAGTGTCAATACCGTCGGCGACACTGAGGTCAGCGAACCGACCGTGAGCGTGTCATTGCCGCCGTTGCCGTTCACGACAACGTTGACGATGTTCGACTGCACGGTAAGCGTGACGCCCGTGTCCGTGACCGTCAGTTGCCCGGTCGCGTTCTGACCAACCGCGAAGGCATCGTTCGCGCCGGCTCCATTTACAGACACCGTATCAAACCCCGACGTTCCCAGTAGAGAATCCTTGCCACCGGCCGCTCCACCCCAGACAAACACGTCGTCTCCGACTCCACCATCGACGATGTCGGCACCGCCCTGTCCATCAAGCGTGTCGTTACCGACACTGCCGTCGAGCGTATCGCGTCCCGATCCGCCCTGGACGACGTCGTCGCCGCCTTCACCATTGAGGCTGTCGTTGTCGGCTCCGCCGTTGAGCAGGTCGTTTGCCGCACCGCCAATCAGTGTGTCGTTGCCAATGTCGCCAAACAACGTATCCGGCTCCGCCACCGAACCCGGTAGCGGCGCATCGTCGTTGCTGATCGTCGCGATCCCCGATCCCTTCGCGATGGCGATGCGTTCCGTCGGTACGCTCGATGTCGCGTTTGTCAATTGCAGGAAGAACGTTTCATCCTGCTCGAAATCAACGTCGCCGTTCACTGTCACCGAAACCGGGATGGTTTGCGTCTGAGGACCGAATGTCAGAATACCGTTCGTCGCGCCGTAATCGTCTCCGGCCGTGGCCGTGCCATCGACGGTCAGGAAGTTTACGGTGACGTCTCCTCTGCCAGCCTGACACGTGACGTCAAACCTCACTGTCTGCGTGCCTGGACCATTCCCTTCCGTGATGCTGACGTTAGTCACCGTAACGCTGCGTGGAGCGAGAGCGGATGCTGGCCCCGCTGCCAGCCCGCCAAAGAAAGTCCGTCCAGTATTCCCAATGAACGTAGCCAGACCTCTCGATGGATCAACCGTCAGTAGGTCTCCGGTCGGCCCGTCCAAAACAAACAACTGACCGGAGTTTGGATCAAATTCCATCGCGCCAAATGGGGCACCAAGATCGCGGCGCAGCGGACCGACAAGAGTACAGGCTGCCGTCGCGGGATTGATCGTGAACAGCGCGTCGTTGAAGTTGGCGTTAGCTCCCATCACGCCGCCTGTCACGATGGCGTAGAGCACGCCGGCGTTGAACGCCAAGTGATCGATTTCCACGTCGTCAAATCGGCTGTTTGAAAGGTTGCCGCCGCCGACGGTGAGAACCCCTAAATTGGTGGTGGCTCCGGCGTTGGGTCCGGTCGTGTTGATTCGAAAGAGTTCCGGTCTATTGTATGTCCCAGCGGTCGAAAAGACAGCATATAAGAAATCATTTGGGGCGTCGAAGGCAACGTCCCCTTCTTGACGAGGGCGCCCACCGGGAAGGTTGCCGACGTTGACGAAATTGCTAACCGCCCCCGTGGTCGTATCCATCGTGAAGAGTCTTTGAACGTTATTCGACAGCACTTCCAGACCAATTCCCGTGGTTGGAGTGGCCGGCGAAGTCGCGGTCATGTCCACTGCTCCAGTAAGCGTCGTCGGAGCAATCATCGCCGTTGCAGCCGTGGTCGGATTGACAGACAACAATTGGGTGCCATTCAAGGACAGAGCGACCAGTGGCCCCCCCAATTCGTCGTTTGTGATGGTGCCAATGGCTTCTTGATTCTGGAGTTGGAGTCGCCCTGCGGTTGGCGCACTCATTAGTAAACGCACGGTCTCATCGGGTTCGATGGTAGTGTCGCCATTGACAAGCACAGTGACAGTTTGACTCGTCGTGCCCGGATTAAAAGTGACTTGTCTCGTCAGCGCGACGTAGTCCTGTCCGGCTGTCGCGGAACCATCGGCCGTTGAAACGGTCACCGTCACGGGAACCGTGCTGGCCTGGGATAAAGTCAGCGTGAAAACGAGATTGCTCGTGCCGGTGTTCCCTTCTGCAACACTGCCACCCGCGACCGTGATTGTATCGTTCGACACCGTCTCCGGATCACCGCTAACAACGAGGTCGTCGCCGGCACCACCGTTCAAAATGTCAGTGCCACCGCCGCCTGTCAAGCTGTCGTTACCCGCTTGACCTTTGACCTGATCGTTTCCGAGGCTTCCCAACAGCGAGTCGTCACCGCCGCCTCCAAAGATCGTGTCATTACCGAAACCGCCATCGACTGAATCGTTGCCGAGGTCGCCGCTGATGGCATCATCGCCGTCATTCCCCAAGATGTTGTCGTTGCCGTCACCGCCATTCAAACTGTCGTCTCCCTGGCCGCCGTCGAGGATGTCTTGCCCCGCTTGACCATTGATCGTGTCGTCGCCGTCGCCACCCAACAGGCTGTCATTCAGTTCGCCGCCGAGGATCAAATCGTTGCCGTCGCCCGCCGAAATCGTATCGGCGCCACCATCACCGTTGAGCGTGTCGTTGCCCGCGCCGCCGATGAGCGAATCTTCGCCGTTGTTTCCTCCGACGCTGTCGTTCCCATTGCCGGCATCCACCGTGTCCAAGCCGTTACCCGCCAGGATTGTGTCGTCGCCATCGCCAGCAACTATCGTGTCGTTGCCATCACCGCCGAGCAGGCTGTCGTTGCCAAATCCGCCATTCAACGTGTCGGCTCCATCGCCGCCGTCGAGCGTGTCGTTCGCGGTGCCGCCGGTCAGCAGATCGGCTCCATTGCCGCCGAACAATGCCATCGCGATGTCCGAGATGCTGGCATCCAAAACGTCGTCCGCGTCGCCCGTCGTCACGGTCACGACCAATGAGGAACTGAACCCATTGGCCGTTGTCACACCATTCAGATTGATGCGATTGACGCTATCGCTGCCAAAAATATCGATGCGGCCTAAAGACGCCGACGTGACAACCGGCTGGCTGACGAGCGTGCTTTGCGCTCCACCATTCGTGCCGACCTGAATCTGCACGTTGCCGCCGTTGACGCTCACCGTGACGTCATCCGCGCCGTCGCACAGAAGCGTCAGGTCTTGGACTGCGGGATTGCCCGCCTCTGGGACAAGCAATGCAGTCACTGCGAGTA
>JAYVSP010000836.1:0-2285 GCA_043775215.1 Planctomyces sp.
ACTTATGACCGCTCCCTGACGCTCCCTGACGGTCGCGGCTCAATTCCTTCACAGGCTCTCCGCGACTCGGAGTCCGACGTCCCCCCGCTCGCAATCCAATCTCGAATCGAAAGATGTCCAATGCCGAATACCGAACCGCTGCTACATGTCGTGCTTTTCCAGCCGGATATCCCGCAGAACACGGGAAACATCGGGCGGACCTGCGTGGCCGTCGGGGCCAAGCTGTGGCTGATTCGGCCGCTGGGATTTCGGCTCGACGAAAAACACTTGCGCCGTGCGGGCATGGACTATTGGCAGCATCTCGATTGGGAAGCGGTCGATCACTTGCAAGATGTACGAGATCGCCTGCCCGGACGGCGCTGGTGGCAATTGACCAAGTTTGCGACTCGCCTGGTGTGGGAGGCGTCGTTCGAGCGCGGCGACGTCTTGCTCTTTGGCAGTGAATCGCGAGGGTTGCCGGAGAGCATTCGGCAGGAAGATCCCAACCACAACCTCAAACTGCCGATGCACGACGTCGTGCGTAGCCTCAATCTAGCGAGCACCGTCAACACGGTGGTCTACGAAGCAGTGAGGCAATTCGGCGGGCTGATGTAAATTCCCCCACCGACCCCGTGTCGGTGGTGAAATGCCTTTTCGCTACCTTAATTTCAACTTTTGCGCCGATCGGAATTCAACTGCTCGATGACGTTTGTCTCCAGGAACCGAGCCAACTTGAAGAAGTCGCTGTTGCGGTCGATGAAGCGGACGAGCGTCTTCAGATCCTTTGGATCGACCAGCGTGTCGAACGGGACATAGTGCAGGTCGAATTGTCCTTTCACTGAAATCATCACGCCGTTCAACTGTTTTTCGACCAAGGCTCGGTAAGCGCCGACACCCAATTGGCTGCCGAGGATCACATCGAATGCGTGTGGCCGAGCGCAGCGCGTTTCATATCCCAACTGCAAGCCGTTGACCCGGCGCGAGCGTCCGTGCGTCCGTTTTTCGTACTCGGCCGAGACAAGCTTCGCGATCCGCTTGCCGAGATCAACGCTCGACGCCTTGATGTGGCCGAACGGATCGTACTCGACTCCTTCCAGGCAATCGGACGGAAGAAATTCGGCCAAACCCTCGGCCAAGACCACCACGCCGAATTCCTTACCTTCCTGCTCCTCCCGGTAGAGCATCATCTCCACAATTTTGCCAATGAGTGCCGAGAACTTGATGATCTTGCGAGTTACTTTCGCACCGGTTTTCGGATTAACGACCTCTTCCGTGGTCGTGTTGTTTTCGTCCAAGTCTTCGACGCTCATCACCAAGCTCGCTTCGCCGGCGATCGCCGCCCCATAGGCCAGCCAGCCGGCACTACGGCCCATGGACTCGACGATGAAGTATGCTCGGCCCGCTTCGGCATCGGCCACCAGATTACGAATTTCAGCCGCCATCGTTTCGACAGCCGTGAAAAAGCCAAAGGTAAAGTCGATGCCGTTGTAGTCGTTGTCGATCGTCTTTGGGACATGCACGATCGGAATCTTGTGGCTGCCAGCCGGAAGTGTTTCCTGAAACAGTTTCAACTTATTCGCCGTGCGGAGCGTGTCGTCGCCGCCGATCGACACCAAAGCATCAACCTCCAGCGAACAGAGGGCGTCGTACACGGTCCTCAATCGTGCGGATTTCTCAGCGACTTGCAGATCGGCCAGGCTGTCGACCCCTTTACCGGGGTTTTCGCGTGCCGTGCCGATCATGATGCCGCCTGTATTGCGCGTGCGTCGCAGCCGATGCGAATCCAATTTGATGAAGTCGCGACCTTCCTGCATCGGGTTATCCCGGCCGAAATTGATCATGCCGGAATAGCCGTGTTTCATGCCAATCACCTCAATTCCATTGCGGATGAACGACGCAGCCGCTGTCGAGATGACGGCATTCGCCGCCGGAGCCGGCCCACCGGAAAAGAGCATCGCGACTTTCTTGATCGAGGATTTCACAACAGGCAAGGCGAACATGTCACAAGGCTCCTGAATGGTTCAAAACGAGCAGCGATTCACCAACAATCGCGAGACAGCATTGTGCTTCTCAGCCGGAATGCGAGCAAGCCAGCCTGACTGGACGGCACAGGTTCGTGCAATGATGTGCCTGCATCAGAAAAGTGGGTGGAGAGTCCAGCGAGGCTCTACCTCAGACTGACGAACAAGCGGAACACTAATTAACTCTGGCTCATTCGGTAATCCAGGGAGGTCACTTCGGGAAATATTTTTGCCACAGATGAAACACGGATTGAACACGGATCAGGACAGGAGGCAGTGAATTGG
>JAYVSP010000837.1:0-3680 GCA_043775215.1 Planctomyces sp.
CGCATCGTGCTCAGCACCGCGAGCACATGTCCATGCGGCAGACTCCGCTCAATGGCCATCGAGCCGCCGCCCCCAACCAACGGCTCGCCCGTCGCGAGCTCTAGCCGGCGCGAGCGCCTTGCCGCTCACTCACATGAACCCGAATTCGTAGACTTGATGACGCACTAGTGCTGCGTCAACGCTTCATTTTCGGGTTCAGTCAATCAGCCGGAACGCGCTAGCGACCGTTGGCGTGCGGATGCTCCGAACGAGTGCGAACATGATACCCGTTCCAAGTCGCCGATGCTGTGCTACAGGAACGACACCGGCCAGGCGCGACTTCCATGCGCTGCGTCACACCTATCTCTCACGATTGGGACGTTCCGGGGGTTTCGGGGGTTTCGGCCAAAGCGATGCAGAAGCTCGCCCGTCATTCAACCGTTGAATTGACCATTGGTCGCTACACGCACGCCAATCTGGACGATCTTGGTGCCGCCGTGCGGCAAATGGCCACGTTGCCGCTTTCTGAAACGTCGAATCCAAAAATCTCGACTGACGAAACGATCAAAAGCGACTCCGATTTGGTTGCACTAATGGTTGCCGGTTTTGGTGACAACCATTGCCAATCATTGAAGACGATTGATGATTCAGCTCCTCGTACAACCGAGGACTTGCTCCCAAACGCCAACAGCCGCAACCCTCAGTCAACAAGAACGTTTGATGAGGATTGCGGCTGCTTGATGGCGGTTGATGAAGCGGAGAGGGAGGGATTCGAACCCTCGGTGCCCTTGCGGACACACTGGTTTTCGAGACCAGCACAATCGGCCGCTCTGTCACCTCTCCAGGTGGCTCGCAAATGGTTGTCAAAATTCGATTTCAACCATCCGCGTGGGGGCGGGATGATAGCGGTGGTTTCACGAAAGCGCCAAGCGGGTGCGGCAAATCTTCTGTCCCACGCTACTTTGCTGCCTTATCGCGTTAGGTCAAAATGTGCTTACGCACAGTTTGCCAATCGATGTCGACACCCAAGCCGGGGCGATCGCTGATCGTTACAAGTGGACCGCGGATCTCGATCGGGTTCTTCGCGATGCGGACTTCGTGGTATTCGGGGCCGAGCATATCTCCCGGGAAGTCTTCGACTCTCATGTTCGGACATGCCACGACAAGATGAGCCATTGCGGCGGTGCCGACATCCCATTCGAGATTGGACCCAATGCTGCACCCGACGCCGTTTTGAGCCGCGAATTCGACAATCGCTTTCGACTTGCGGATGCCGCCATTCTTCCCCGGATAGACGCTGATCAGGTCGCAGGCTTCATTGCGAATCAACTCGCGCGCGTGCGACATGTCGAAGCAGCAATCGTCGGCCATGACCGGCGGTTTGGTCTCGCGGCGGCAGCGCGCCAGTCCGGCGAAATCACCATCAGGAGTCGGCTGCTCATTCAGAGAGATCCGACAATCGTCCAGAGCGTTG
This sequence comes from Planctomyces sp., assembly GCA_043775215.1. Lineage (GTDB taxonomy): Bacteria > Planctomycetota > Planctomycetia > Planctomycetales > Planctomycetaceae > SXKJ01. The sequence goes on from JAYVSP010000837.1 coordinate 1,454, forward strand.
ACACAGTGGATCGCGGTGTCGACGTCCCAACCGCAATTCGCGTCAATGGTCAATCCGAGGTCTGGACCGATCGCCTCGCGCACGGTCCGGACTCGCGTGATATCCGCTTCCGCTTGACCTCCGACTTTCACTTTGATCGTCAGAAAGCCCTCGGCGACCAGTTCCAGTGCTCGCGCGCGAGCCCGTTCTGGCTCATATGCCCCCATCGAGAACCGGCAACGCACAGTCAACGGTCGCACCGCACCGCCGAGCAATTCGTAAACCGGCTTACTCGCCGCCTTGCCCGCGATGTCCCAACAGGCCATCTCGATCGCCGATTTCGCAAACCAGTTGTGCCGCGCCGTCTTGTCCATGCGGCGGTCAATGTCTTCAAGATTGATCGGATCGGCCCCGATGACACTCGGCGCGAGCACGTTGTCGAGGATCGCCTTCGCCCCCCAGACCGTCTCGCCGCTCCAATTGGGCATCACGGTCGCTTCACCGATCCCCTCAATGCCCGCATCCGTGCCGACTCGCACCAACAGGTATTTCGATTCCGTGTGCCAGCCGAGCGCGGTCACCATGTGCCGTGCAGGCTTGAGTGGAATGCGCACGGGAATGACTTCGACATGTGTGATCTGCATGAGAGAATCCAAATCTGTGTGGCGAAACGCGGCGACGGACTTCAAGTTCGTGGCGGGTGAGCGAGTTGCAGCTTATCCTCGCCCGCCCATTCGCCCAACGCTCCGACCTTGAGACATTGCCCATGAGCCAACCACCGCCATCCAACAAACCTACGAACGTTCGATATGGCGTGCTGTCGTTTCTGTGCGTGCTGATGTTCATTCTTTATCTTGATCGCCTTTGCATCGGCCAGGCGCTCACGAATATCGAAGCGGAATGGCATCTTGAAGATGACGACATGACGTGGGTGCTGATGGCATTCACCCTCTCATACGCTCTGTTTGAAGTGCCGATGGGCTGGTGGGGGGACAAGTACGGCTCACGCGGAGTGTTGACTCGGATTGTCGTCTGGTGGTCGGCGTTTACGGCATTGACCGGTGCCGCGATGGGCTTACCGTCACTTGTTTTGATTCGGTTTCTGTTCGGCGCGGGTGAGGCCGGCGCGCTGCCGAACTCCGCGTGTATCTTGTCGCGTTGGTTTCCAACCGAGCGGCGCGGCATGGCTCAGGGAGCTCTCAATGCCGCCATGCAAGTTGGCGGAGCCGTCGCGCCGATTGTCACGGCGGTCCTCATCAAAGAGATGGGGTGGCGTTGGGCGTTTGCCGCCCTGAGCATCCCCGGCGCTCTGTGGGGGATCGCGTTCTGGTGGTGGTATCGCGATGACCCGCAAATTCATCCGGCGGTCAACCAGCACGAACGACAATTGATCTTGGCCGGCACCGCAAACAGATCGGGTGACCATCCGAAAATTCCGTGGCGAGCCGTCCTCACGCACCCGCAAGTCTGGCTGCTCGGATTTATCTTGTCCTGTTCGGCATTCAACTCGTATCTGTATTTCTTCTGGTTCCCGACGTACCTGAAGAAAGCTCGCGGGTGCGGGGACATTGAGGCCGGTTGGCTGTCGAGTCTCGTGCTGGCAGGGGGAGCGATCGGCTGCTTGAGCGGCGGCTTCGTGATCGACTGGCTAACCCGTCGGACCGGCGATCGATTTCGCTGTCGTCGCTGGCTGTGTTTTGCGGCGATGAACTCGGCCGCAGTATTGCTGCTGATCGGCAAGTTCTGTGATACGCCGCTGACCGCCGCATTGTGGACGGCCGGCTCGTTTCTGCTGGCGGTCATGACGTTGGCAGCGTGGTGGGGTTCCGTGGCCGACCTCAGCGGCCGACATCTCGGAGCGCTCTTTGGCTTAATGAATTCGCTGGGTGGCTTCGGAGGCATGGCGTCGCAGCGCTTCGCTGGAAAGTTCGCCTCCTGGATGAAGTCACAAGGCCACACTGGCCGAGCGCAATGGGATCCGATGTTTTACGTCTACGCCGGAGTGCTCTGCATCGGTGCCATGACGTGGCTGTGCATCGACGCGCGGCGATCGGTGGAAGACAACGGAAAGAAGTCCTAGCTAGTGCGTCTTCAAGACTACGAATTCGGGTTCATGTGAGTGAGCGGCAAGGGGTCAACCCCCGGACGAAACACAAGTGTGGTTCTGGCCCAACGGGCCAAGACTCGGCAGCCCAGGGCAACGCCCTGGGTTTGATGGCGTCGAAAACGGTAAGCCCTGAAGGGGCGA
>JAYVSP010000838.1:0-5031 GCA_043775215.1 Planctomyces sp.
CCAATTCACTGCCTCCTGTCCTGATCCGTGTTCAATCCGTGTTTCATCTGTGGCAAAAATATTTCCCGAAGTGACCTCCCTGGATTACCGAATGAGCCAAGTGCTAAATCACAACATACCAGCCAAAACGGCTTCAACCAAGAGGCTACGGTTTCTGCTTCAGGTCGCAAGCACACACCATCTGTCCGCAGCCGGGGCAGCCGCCACCGTATTTTTTTAGGACTGCCGCCTGCAAGTCGACTCCGGCGACGTTTGCGATCGTTGCCAGCCATGCGAGCACGTCGGCGAACTCCATTGCCAACTCGTCCGGAGTCCCTTCTCGCAACGCGGCGGCCAGTTCGCCGACTTCTTCCATCAGCCACATAAATGTGCCGTCGATTCCGCGGGCTTCGTCCTTGCGGGAGTACATCGTTTCGATCAAAGCCTGCAAGTCGGCGAGGCTAAATGATCTTTCCAAGTTGCCTGATGAATTCACCATCGGTTCCTTTTCGATTTTGGGATACTCCGGCTTGATGGAGCTTTAGGCAATGTCCTTTAGATTGGTTTTGCGCTTTTGGCGAAAGGCATCTGGAGCGATAGCTCGCGCGTCAAATTATTCTTCGCACGGGCGAGTTTGATGCTTTGTTTAACCCCTACGCCATCGGCGTGGGCGCGGTGGATACGACTCGCGCACGCCGATGGCGTTGCGGTTAAACATCTCTCAATCTCGGCCGCACGAAGAATAGTGTGCCTCAAATCCTTGATTCCCGCGTTTCTGGTCTCGGCAGCAAACCGACGCGATTGCCAGCACGGAAACAGGCACGCACCTCAAAGCGGCGACTTGCCATTTCGGTGAAACCTTCCGAATCCGTCAGCGGATTCTCGCCCTCGACGATCTCCAGCACCGTGATGTCGGCGCAGGCTCCGGGTTGCAGAGTTCCGATCTCATCCGCCAGGCCGAGCCACTGCGCGCACGTCGCGGTTGAGCGGCGAATGACTTCCGGCAGGCTCATGCCCAGATGCAGAAACTTTTCGAGGGTCGTGACGAGATCGAACACCGGCCCATTCAGGTTGTACGCGTGCAAATCGCTGCCGAGGAAATCCGGCTCGAACCCTTGATCGAGCATCTCGCGCGCGACACGCCACGCGAAGCTGCCCCAGCCGTGACCGACATCGAACTGCACGCCGTCGCGCTGCTTGTCACGGACAATCGGCCAGAGTTTGGTGGCTCCATCGACCAACTTGCAGTTCTTATCGTGGAAGCAATGCGTCAGCACATCTCCCGGCCGCAGCGCTTCGAGGATATGCTGAATCGGCAGCGACGAATTGGCTGGATGCACCACCAGCGGCAACTTCGTCTCATCCGCCGCCTTCCGCGCAAGGCGCAAACCTTCTGCCTCATTCAGTCCGCCATTCGAGATGTCCGCCATGCAGCGGACCTTGATTCCAGCCACGCAATCGCGATGCCGCTCGACCGCTTCGACACATCCAGCGACGTCGCAATACGCCAAATCCCACAACTCGCCGAGCGCGGGCTTGGTGTCATTGCTGCTAATCAGCCCTTGCCCGGCGATCAGCATCAACGCCTTGACGCGAGTCTTCGCCGCGTCGATCACGAACCGCCGAAAGCCATCGAAGATCAATCCGCCCGCCGTACCGAAATCCAACACGGTCGTGACGCCGCGAGCCAAACAGGTCTCATCGGGATCGACGCCGAAGTTGCTTACGCCCGGAAAGACGTGAACGTGAAAGTCGATCAATCCCGGCACCACCAACTGGCCGGTGCAATCCAACGTCTGTTTGGCTGCCACAGGCGTTGCCGGATCAAGGATTGCTGTCACGCGGCCACCTTGCAGCGCAACATTCCAGCGAGCATTCAATCCGGCCGCTGGATCAATCACGGTGCCGTTGGCGAGCACGAAGTCGTACATAAGCACTCCTCAATAAAAGGCGAAGCAGCAAAAGTCGCGGCGGAAATGTAGCCCGCTCTCGTCGGGAGCGGAAACGTGAGTGCCACACGATTAACCCCAAACGCCAGCGAGGGCGCACGCTTCACAGTGCTTTTGAGCATAAGATCACCGCCGAGTGGAACGACTGCCCTCGCTGACCCTCCGGGTTAGTGTGTTACTGACTGGGAATCGCTCGGCCGTGCGGGTCGACGCCGGGGCGGTCCAGGTCTTGGTCCAGTTCGGCACGCAATTCATCGTCCAAAAAGTGCTCGACTTGCTCGGCACTTTCGTGGAAGCGGCCTTCGCCCAAAACGAAGTGTTTCGCGAGGAACGATTCCCACAGCCGGTGCGAACGGACGAGTTGCCGCGCGGCATCACGGCCGAGGTCGGTCAGATGCATTTCCGCGCCGATACCGACCAACCAGCGACGACGTCGCAAAGCCCATGTGGCGACTCGCGACAACCAGTGCTGCGTCGTGATCACACGCACGACTATTGCTCGATCGGGTTGACCGCTCGCAGTGGCCGAACTTGGCGATTCGTCCAGGCGATACAGCCGGCCGAGCACGTCTTCGCCGGCAATTCGCACTTGCAGACGCAGGCGATGCCAGACTTGGCTGAGCAATCCGTAACGCGGTCCCAGCAGCATGGCCGTCAGAAACAAGCAGCCGGCGGCGGCGGCCATCATTCCGGCGGTGCTGGCATCGACTGCGTCAGGCATGTTGAAGTACGGGAAGATCAGCGGCGGCAGAGTGATCGCACTGACATGGCCCAACAGCGAACTCAACGCACCTATGAACAGACTCAAGCCGATCATTCTCGGCAGGCGGTCGGTCAGCAGGTATGCCGTCGCTGGCGGAATGATGAGCATCGCGACAACCAAAATGCTGCCGACGCTCTCAAACGCGGCGACGAGCGTCATCGCGGTGACCCCCATCAATCCATAGTGCATCACATGCGCGGGAATGCCCAGAGTATTTGCCAATGCTGGATCAAAGGCACTTAGCCGCAGTTCTTTGAACAACAACGTGGTCAGCAACAGGTTCACGGACAGGACAACGCCATTGACGAGGACCGCTCGCGGTACACCGCTGCTGCCGACAGTTTCTAAGACGGATGTCTCGATCGTTCCGTACAACACGCAGTCGGGGTCGATGTGGACGTCGTCGGCGATCGCGCGGATCAACAGCAAGCCGAGCGCGAACAGCGAGGTGAAGACGACTCCCAGCGCAGCGCTGCTTTCAACGTTTCCCAGCTTCTGTAGCGACTCAGCCAGCCACGCAGACAGCACACCAACTGCGACCGCGCCCAAGCACATGGCGAGGTGCCGGATCGATAGCTCGGTCGAAGCGTCAATGAAGCCTGCCTTCACCAACCAGTGTGCCGCGAAGAACGCTATGACGATGCCCAACAGCGACGTGTGGCTGATCGCGTCGCCCATCATGCTTTGTCGCCGCAACAGCAAGAAGCAGCCGGGCAACGCGCACGCCATCGCCGCGAACGCCCCGGTCACGACGATCCAGGTGTCGAGCGAATTCCAGCTTTGAAGTGGAGCGAGCATTTCGTAATGCAAGCTGCCAGCTTGCAACTCCTATTGAGTTCGTGGTTTGTTCAGAATCGTTGCAAGCTGGAAGCTTGCACTACGGGGCTACAAATCGGCTGCTCCGGCGATCGGGTGCGGGCTAGGCGGGACGCCTTGAGATGCCTCTCCCGCCAGCAGGCTTTCCAACTGCGCGAGCTGTTCTGGGTCGAGAATATGTTCAATTCCGTCCGCGCCGCGATCGACGAGTCGCGGGTCGAGGTCGGTTTGAGTCAGCAAGTAGATTTCCCAAAGACGATGTTGCCGCGTCGCCTGTCGAGCCTCCTCGGCACCAACACTCGTGAGTTGCCAGCCGCCGCTCGTACTCTGCAGCAGACCAGATCTCTCGGCGGAAGAGGCCAGCTTCCGGACGCGGGACTCCGGCCAATTCCGCATTCGCAAGAGTCGCTCATTGGGGATCACGTATCTGGCGAGCGGAGGGGCGAGCGGTTCGAGATATTCAAAGCAGGCTCGTAACAGATCGCTGCGGCCGATGCGTTGTTCGAACTGACGCTGTGATTGCCATCGCGGCCACAAGCCACGAGCTTTTCCGAACGTCAGACTGACGACGAACAACATTGCGCCGGTCAGCACGATGACCGCGCCGGCCGCGAGCTTCGGAAATGCCGCGCTGAGCAAGACACCTCCCGCACAACTGACTCCGCCGATTACTGCGGCCAACGCGGCCATGGTCTTGAGATCGTTCGTCCAGAACCGTGAGGCGGTCGGCGGGATTAGCAACAACGCTACCACCAACAACAGTCCAACACTTTGCAGGCCGATCAACGTGACGATCACCGCCATCAGCGTCAGTACTCCGTCGAGCACGACAGTTCGATAGCCGCGCGCGGCCGCGAACTCTTCGTCGAAGCAGAGCAGCGAAAACTCTTTGAACATGCCACAGCAAAGCAGAGTGGTAATCACAGAAACCGCTCCGATCAGCCAGACGTCGGCGGCGACTAAAGAAGCTGCCTTGCCGAATATGAAGTGTTGCAGTCCGGCCGCGTTGCCAGTCTTCGTCCGTTGCACGACCGTGAACAAAGCCATGCCCAGTCCGAAGAACAGACCGAGCACAATCGCCAGCGCCGCGTCATCCTTGATTCGCGTCCAACGTCGAATTGCCATTGTCATTGCCATGCCCAGCAGTCCGCTGACGAAGGCTCCCAGCAGCAGTATGCCCGATGAGCGGCCACTGCCGGGAGCAAATCGCTCGGCCAGCAGGAAGGCCATCGCGATCCCCGGCAATGCCGAATGACTGACAACGTCCGCCGCCAAAGCACGCTTGCGCAAGACCAAGAACGTACCAACCAGACCTCCGCTGATTCCCAAAAGCGTTGTGCCCACTAGAACGACTCGCGTGTTGTAATCGCGCAGCGAGAACGCTCGGAAAAGCAGTTCCCACGTCGAATCAGCAGCCAGAAGCGTGAAGACGGACATCGGCAGGCATCTCAAATCTCAAATTGACTTGTGGGCGGCAGGGCGCTAGCCGCCGGTCGGTTCGTACAATCACCGGCGGCTAGCGCC
>JAYVSP010000839.1:0-5087 GCA_043775215.1 Planctomyces sp.
GAGAGTCCATCGACATTCCGAACCGGACGCTAGCGCGTTCCGGCTGATTACAGAAGCCTCAATCTGAGCCGCGTGAAGAATATTTGGAATTCTCCCACCAAGTCGGGACGGAGTCCTCACCGACATTCTGTGTGCCATGGTCAGTTTCAGTAGTCCGCGTGGTCTCTTGTCCGACGCCCGGGGCCTCGTGATGCTGATCCGGTCACTGGCCGTGGCACATCTTGCTTTTGGTCTGCGCTTTCCAGCCGGACTTCTTCATCCGCAGTCTTTTTTGTGACGCACGCCCGCTCGTCATCGATGCTCCTAAAATGCTGTCTTGTCTCATTTTCGGCAGCGGAATAGAGTGCTGAACGTCGTGCTTGGCTGTTGTCACTCGTCTCTGTTTTGGGTCAGGCCATCGTGGCACTCACGGAAATCGACCGTAATCTGCTGAAACGCTGCCTGTCTGAAGAACCGGGAGCCTGGAAGGACTTCGTGGACCGGTTCATCGGCCTGTTCGTGCATGTCATTAACCACGCGGCACATGCGCGGAGCGTCAGCCTTTCGCCCGACGACATTGATGATTTGTGTGCGGAGGTTTTTGTGACGCTGCTGTCGAACAACTATTCCGTGTTGCGGCTGTTCCGCGGAAAGAGCTCGCTGGCAACGTACCTTTCGGTGATTTCGCGGCGAATTGTGGTGAAGGAGATCTCACAACGGCGACTGTCTGAGGCGATGGGGCATGTGGCGGCACATGGCTCGTCGATGGTGGCGGCTCGCGTGGGCCAGTCCGATTCGCAGCGAGTCGACGACCGGGAAGAGGTCGCTCGGTTGATGAGAGAACTGCCGCCGCGTGAGGCGGACGTGGTTCGCCAGTTCCACCTGGAAGGGAAGTCATACCGCGAAATCAGCGCGGCTCTGGGCATTCCCGAAAATTCCATCGGCCCCACGCTGAATCGGGCTCGCGAGCGGATGCGGCAAGGGTGAGGAAATCCGAAACTCGAAATCCGAAGCGACATCGTCCACAATGGCTGAATACCTCATTTGCGCGAACCAGCGCGATAGGGAGTCCAAACGAACCGAGTTCGCGAAGTGCGAAAACGAGTTTGGCGTGATTGCGTGATTGCATGAATGCGATCCATTCGGATTTCGGGTTTCGAGTTTCGGATTTCCCATGACCTCCTACTCCGCCTGTGCCGAACTTGTTCGTCGATTGCATGCCGCGGTTCGGCAGTTGGAGACGCAGACTCGATCGCTGCAGCTCGGCCCGCTGGCGCGGCGCGAGTGGTTTGAATTACTCGATCGCAAGCTCTTGCCGCAATTGACCGACGACGCCTTTCTGGTCGTGGCAGTGGTCGGTGGAACGAACATCGGCAAGAGCGTGATCTTCAACCATCTGGCCGGTTGCCGCGCGAGTGCGACGAGCCCGTTTGCTTCGGGAACCAAGCATCCCGTGTGTCTCGTGCCGCCGGGATTTGAACGGCAACACGACTTGAGCGGCATCTTTCGTGGCTTCGACTTGCACCCGTGGTCCGCAGCAGCCGCAGCTCTCGAAGATCATGCTGAACACCGATTATTCTGGCGGACGAGCGACGCGACTCCCGCCAACTTGCTGATCCTCGACACTCCCGACATCGACGGCGATGTGCGAGTCAACTGGGAGCGAGCCGACAACATTCGCCGTTGTGCCGATGTGCTCGTCGCCGTGTTGACGCAACAGAAATACAACGATGCGGCGGTCAAGCAGTTCTTCCGCAAAGCGGCTGACGAAGACAAGGCCGTGCTGGTCGTCTTCAATCAAGTTCTGCTCCCAGAGGACGAACCGTATTGGCCGATCTGGCTGCGGACGTTTTGTGAGGAAACCGGCGTGCGGCCAGAGTTCGTCTATGTGGCTCCTGCCGATCGCCGAGCGGCGGAGGACAATCGGCTGCCGTTCTATGTGCGCGAGTGGCCGGTGTCAGAAGTCAGAAGTCAGAAGTCAGAGGGCAGAGATCAAGAAATCTCAAATTTCAAATCTCAGATTTCAAATTCCAAATCTCACAACCTGGAATCGCACAGTCTGAAGGAAGAACTTTCATCGTTGCATTTCAGTTCGATCAAACTACGGACGCTCCGCGGTTCGTTGCGGGCGGTGCTCAATGAACAGACGGGGTTGCCGGCATATCTGACGGAGATCGAGCGGCGGAGCGCGGAGTTTCTGACGGCGTCGGAGTTACTCTCGACGCATCAATTGGCAAAGAACGACGACTGGCCGCCGGTGCCCAATTCAATCATCGTTCAAGAGATTCGGACTTGGTGGCAGCAGCAGCGAGAAGGTTGGAGCAAGAAGGTTCACGGTTTCTATAACGCGGTCGGACGCGGGATGCTCAAGCCGTTCGAGTTGCTCCGCGACCATTGGCAGGGGGAACGAACACCGCTCGTGGAACAGTTCCGGCAGCGAGAATGGCAGACGATTCTCGACACGGTCGAAATTGTGTACGACCGTTTGCGATGGTTTTCCGAGTTGGGTAATCCGCTGTTGCAACCGCGAATCGACAAGCTGCTCGAAGGCAAGTCACGTGTTGAGATGCTCGAACTGCTGAAGACTCGGCATGAACTGACCGACTTGGAGGCCGAAGTCCGCGATCTGGTGGCCGCCGAGATGAATGCCTTTCGGAATACCAGTCCGCAGACATTTCAGTTGATGAAGTGGATCGATCACGGAGCGGCGGCGATCCGTCCAGTAACGAGCATTTGCTTGTTCGTGACGGGCTTCGGTCCGGCGGGTCACGCGGTTCAAAGTGTCGCGGCAAATGCGGCCGTGCAGTTTGCGATCGATATCGCCAGCGGAACAGTCACGGCCGTTGCGGGTGAGAAAGCACTCAGCGAAACCGCGGCGACGGGAGTCAGCCTGTTCGAGGCATGGTTCCGTCGTTTGCACGCGCGGTTGGCCGCTCAACGGGCGACTTGGCTGGGACGGATGCTGAAAGACCATCTGTTCGGAGAACTACCGGATGAACTGCAAGCGGCGATCGCCGTGCCGCATTCGGAAGCGTTTCAGACAGTGCGAAAGACGATGAATGACTTGCGACGGGAGATGGCGAACGAATGTCGAATGTCGAATGTCGAATGACGAAGCGATCGCCGAACGTAACATAGATGCTTGATGAGACCCTTCGTCATTCGTCGTTCCAACAAAGAGGCCACTGATGATTGACACCGAACTGACTCACATTGAACTGTTCGCCGAGATTGATGAGTTGATCCGGCGACTGCGAGAGTTCGTCGATGCGGATTCGGCGTGGGAACCCCTGAATCATTGCCGCGCGATTTTGAGGCGGCTGTTGGGACGGGTGGAAACATTGCGCGTGCGGCTGGAAGCACCGCTGGTAGTAGCGACGTTCGGAGGGACCGGCGTCGGCAAGAGTGCTCTGGTGAATGCACTGGTCGGGCGCGAGTGTACTCGGTCGGGACGCGAGCGGCCGACCACGACGTTGCCGATACTCATCGCTCATCCCGACACGAATCTCGAAGCGCTGGGAGTCCCGCTGGAGGAGTTTGAACTTGTGCGGATCGACGCGCCGATCTTGCGGGACATTGTCATTGTCGATTGCCCGGACCCGGACACGACCGAGCACGAATCAGCCGGCACAAACTTATGGCGTCTGCATAAACTGTTGCCGCACTGCGATGTGCTGTTGAATGTTTCGACGCAGCAAAAGTACCGCTCGGCCCGCGTCAGTGACGAGCTGCGGCAGGCTGCCGAGGGCTGCCGGCTGATTTTCGTTCAGACGCATGCGGACCAGGACAGCGACATTCGCGAGGACTGGCGTCGGCAATTGAACCAAAACTATGCGGTGCCGGATGTCTTTTTTGTCGACTCGCTGCGTGCGATGCAGGACCAGCAAACGGGACGACGTCCGTCCGGCGACTTTGCTCGGCTACAGGATTTGCTGACCAGCCGCATCGCCACGTCTCAGAGGATTCAAGTGCGACGCGCGAATCTTCTGGATTTGATTCACGCGGCGCTCAGTCACTGCCTGACGCATGTCGCCGTGGATTTGCCTGCGATCGAAAAGTTGGAAGCGGCGTTAGAGGCTCAGCGACAGCGGTTGCACGACGCGATGACCGTTCGGCTGCGCGATGAGTTGGCCGCCAGTCAGGGACTGTGGGAACGCCGACTATTGACGTCGGTGACGCAGCGCTGGGGAACGAGTCCGTTCTCGTCGATCCTGCGTGTGTATTCGGGACTGGGAAACTTGATTGCCTCAGCGACGCTGTGGCGTGCTCGTTCGTCGGTGCAAATGGCGCTCATCGGCGTCGTGCAGGGGACACGCTGGCTGACCGCCAAGCATCAGGAACGGGGTGCCGAATCGAACCTCGAACGAGTCACCAGTTCACTCGGATTGGAAGACGACTTGTTGCGTGAGTCGCAATTGGTACTCAGCGGCTTTCTGCGAGATGCGAAACTGACCGCCTTGTCGAACAGCTCGAAGAGCGTGCAAGAACTGAGGCACGAAGCGGCACGTGTCGAAGGTCAGTTCTTAGGAAATGCGAGCCAGCGGATCGACGGCCTGGTGGATGAAGCGGCCAAAAAACGATCGGGCTGGTTGATTCGGCTGTGGTACGAAACCCTGTTAATGTTGTTCGTGATCTTCGTGCTGTGCCGAGTCGTGAAGAGCTTTTTCTGGGACTCATTGGATGCTCCCAGCAAGATCTTGCCGACCGACTTCTATGTGAACGCGGGCGTCCTGTTTCTGATCTGGGCGACGATCCTGGTGATGCTCTTTACGCGGCGATTGCGCCGCGGACTCCATTGGCAAGTGGAAAAGCTGGCCGCGAGTCTCGCGCAGCAACGACTGGCCCAGGGCTTGTTCCCGGCGTGGGAAGAGGCATGTTGCGAGGTCAACTTGCAGTGCCAGACGCTGGAGTTGCTGAGCGAGACGGCAACTCAGGTTCGCGAGCGACTGGCCGCACCGGCGACCTTAGGCGCTGCGCGGTAATGTGGGTGCAGGGTGGGGAGGTGGAGTGGTAGCGCGGCGAAGCCGCAAATCCGAAAACCAAAGAACCAAATCCGAAAGAAACACAACGCCCGAAATCCGAACGGCTACTTGCCGCGACTGAGGATG
>JAYVSP010000840.1:0-2883 GCA_043775215.1 Planctomyces sp.
TTATCTGTGCGAACCGCCGGCGACTCCGTGGAGTTGCAGGCGATCTTTGGCGAAATTGGCGACGACTCCAAAAGGCAGGCCGAGATTGGTCAGGTATGACCGGGCGCGACACAGGTCGAGTCGTTCCAATCCCTCTTTGAGAGCTGTCACCACGACGACGATGTTGCCGCGCAGCAGTTGGCAGTCCGACTTGAAGTGGCCAAGCTGCTCTTGGTGAAACTTCGGCTCGATGAACGGATCGAATTGGACGGTCTGACCGTGATGCTCCACGACGGCCGCAAGCAGCTTGCGATACGTGAAGTCGCCATATCCGAAGCCGTTGTGCTGACCGACTTCGATCAAACACTGTCGAGCGAACACCAAATCGTCACGGTCATTGCCGCTGATCCGACCAGTCACGTCCTCCCAATGCTCGTCCAACAGAAACGGCTTCTCATCGAACACAAACCGCTCATCGACCACCCACTCCTGGCCAAAGTTCACCAGAAACCCCACGCGCCGCTGAGTTGCCTTGAAGTACGAAAACAATTGAATATTAAGGCCACACGAATGAAGGCAGAATTCGTGAACCCTTCGGAACTTTCACATGAGTTCAGCGTTGATGGCTGACTGGCTGAATGGAATTCAGCGACGAGACGTGAGTCAGATATCTCATGTGCGCTCCGGGCAGTGTCGCGTCCAGGCGAGTGCTTAATGATGGCGGGTGTGGGTTGTCTCGCAGTTCTTGGAGATAGTCCAACAAGACTTGCCGGGAGTCATCCGAGTTGTGCAGCAGAAAATGCACCCAAGCCCATGACTCTTGATAGTCCGCGCGTTGCATTTGTGCGACCTCTTGCAAGGACTCCAACCGTTCAATGTCTGGTTCCCAGCCGTTGGCGATTGCCGTGCTGAGCTGTCGCGGGTATTCGCGGTGCATGGCGTTGGGCGTGGCACGAGGCACCTCGAAGTATTCGGCCAAGCCTTCGTCCAGCCACAACGGCACCTCTTTGAGCTGCGCGTGCAATAGCCCGTGAGTAAACTCGTGCCGCAAGTCCTCTTGAATGCTGGTGCCCCAAAACGTGTAGACGGCCAGTTCGCGCGGCGTGCCAACGAAGTATGCTCGCCGAGGCGGCAGGCCGGGGTACGCTGCGTTGAGGTATTGCTGATAACGCGTCTTATCGCCGAAGACATACACGACGACATCGCGGCCTTCCAGAGGCAAGTGCAACTCTTTGGCGACGTCTTGGCGGAGCTGGACCAAGTCCTCAATCAACGGGTGATCGCGTTTCAATTCGATGTCACTGATGACCTGCAATTGCGCCGATCGCACCGAATGCTTGACGGGCAATCGCGCCACCTCCGGCCGAGCCGTGCGGCATCCGGCCAGTAGCAACATTCCGCCGAGCAACACCACGAATGGGCCACAATGGTCAAACCACGCGGTGAGCGACGGCGGATGGCCGGACAGTGCTTGGCCCTGAGCAATCATCGTGATTCATTGCCATTCGACAGGTCATTGCCGTTCGATAGCGATCGGTCCATCCAGAGACGCTTCATCCGGCACACGCTCTTTCCCGGACGCATCGCGCTCGCCGAAGACTTTGTCCATCCAACGAGTTGTCACTGCCTGACGGACCAGATCGGCTCGGCCGGTGAGCACGAGGGCTTTCACCAACTGCGGGTGCTTGGTCCAATCGGTCGTGCCCCATTCGCGGACATCCACGTAGGCGTCAACCAGTGATGCAGAGGGCTTGGGCACAAACACCCAATCGTCTTTGGTCCGCAGTACATGAAATTTGAAAGCGATAAACATCGCCACGGCGCCGAGCATTGCGCCGAACACTAAAGCAAACAGCCGTCGCATGAGTTCCTTCTCCTTGCTGGCGACCTCGGAAAATCGGAAGGGGCGGGAATGTCCCAAAATTCCCGGTTTGCCACAAGAGGTCATCTTTCAACATTCGACATTCGGGGTTCAGCGTTCGAAGTTCACGCAAATGTCGAATGTCGAATGATGCTCCCTTCGCTGGCATGGTTTGTGGCGTCCGCATAACCTCACGCGGCTATTTGATCGCTTGACCGCAACCGAGGGTTAGCCGTTATATGCCTGACTGGAACGTATGGGACTCATAGGACTGATGAGTGACTGACTGCCCGTTTGTCGCATTTGTCCCAGACGTCCTATGAACTGCGCGCGAGACGACATGTCCGATGAATCGCTAGCTCCTCCCCCACCGATCGTCACAACGCTGCAGGATCGGCCGTTGTGGGTCACCTGGTTTGCCAATCCGTTTGCCAACTGGTTTTGGTTTTATTTTGGATTCGTGGCCGCGCTGTCCGGTTCGACGATGGGCTATCCCAGCTTAGGCCCGGTCGTGATGGTCGGTTGGATGACGGGGCATCTAATGAACGCCAAGCATCCGTGGGGCGAACTCAATCTTTTTGCGGCGTCACTCTGTCTGAGCTACCTCGGCGACGGATTGCTGACGTGGCTTGGTGTTCTGAAATTTGTCCATGATCCGGTGCGTTGGGGTTGGCTCGTTCCGTTCTGGATGGCGATGATGTGGCCGAATTTCGCGGCGACATTGAACAGCTCGATGAAATGGCTGCTCGGTAGGTACAAACTGGGAGCCGTGTTGGGCGCGATCAGCGGACCATTCTCGTACTACGGCGGAGTAAGGTGGGGCGCGATCGAGTTCGGTCAGGGTTTTGACTTCTGGCTCGCGATGATCCTGATTGGCTTGGAGTGGACGCTGGCCATGCCCACGCTGCTGTGGTTATCCGCCCAGTGGGTTCCACACGATGGCGAGCGGGGGGCGTCAGCCCCCTGATGCGAAGTGATGAAATTGATCATTGGCTATTGGTCGTTGATCATTGGTCATCCGCCATGCCAAATGACCAATGATC
>JAYVSP010000841.1:0-4568 GCA_043775215.1 Planctomyces sp.
TCCGCCGCGAGACCGAAGTCCCTGACGACCGTAGACTGGCCCGACCGCGACGCTCGCCATAACCTCATGCTACACAATCGGCAGTGCCATTCGTTCCTGCTCCCTTTTCCTGCTCGGTTGGATGCCGAGACGAAAAATGCGAAATGGATCAAAAGTCGTGAGTGGGTTCCCGCGCTGACTTCGTCGCCAGACCGTTAAGCAGGACTTGATCAATTGAAACCGAAAGTGAACGAGCATGTCCATCAGCAAAAAGAAAATGCACGGCCGACGAATGCCAGCTCCAGAACTGTTTTTCTGAACCGGACTGCCGCCGTCTCAGGCCTAATTCCACGCCCAGGTAATGCTCACATTCCGTGCCACCACAATACGGCCAACCCCACTCCAAGTTGTCAGGCAGCCCTCGTTCTCCGAGCAGTAGCGTGGATGACGTTCCGTCTGTGATCTGCGGCAGTGAAGTTCCGTTTTTTGTGAACATCACGCCACTGCCACCTTGGGTTCCCTGGCAATTGAATGAAAAACTACCGCTGACGCCAAGGTAAGACGAGACACGGAGCCGACCACAAACGATCGTTTGGGGAGGGCCGCTTTCCAAAATCGAACCGCTGAGTGGGTCCGTTGGGCACGCCATCACACTTCGCTGTGCCAAAAACTGGTCCGCGACATTCGCTGAGTTCTGTAGTGCGATTGTGTATTGGCAACAATCCGATGTGGAAACGTCCATCGCGGTGCGTGCTTCAAGGTACGGCAACAAGAACGCCGAGAACCCCCAACTTCCCTTCGACAATAATCCCGAAGCATTTCCGCGACTTCCTACAGGAAACATGCGATGCACATCGTGATAGTTGATCATCGCCAGTCCTATAGAGTCTATTGCGGAAACCGCCTGTTCCACGATTTCGCGGAGAATCTTTGCTCTTGCCGCTGTTCCGTAAGAACCGGTACAACCTGACCTTCCCGAAATGAAGGGCGGAGTTTCAGCAGTTTTGCGGAGGCTCCGTTCGTGTGTGTTGAGGCATCCAAAACTCATTGGGCAGGAGGCCACAATGGGTTTGGACCGACCGGTTTCCGCTCTGCCCCTCGGTGAGACAACTCATGGCGACGGCCGAATCTGACAGCATTAAGCAGGTCCGCGAAAAGATCATCCAACTGGCGCGGGAGATCGAAGAGCATTCCCGTTCAGGCATGCCGCCAGACGCCTTCTTCAGCGAGTTCCTGAAACGCGTGGTCGGCGCGGTCGGTGCTCGCGCGGGAGCGGTTTGGCTCCGCAATGGCAGCAACAAGATCAGTCTTTTCACTGACTTGAACCTGAAGCAGACGGGCTTCTTCGAGAAGGCGGACGCGCCCTCGCTCAACCAGAAGCTGTTGGATGAGGTGTTGTCGAACGGACAAGCCTGCACTCACAGCCCCAACGACGGCAGCGGCGTGCAGGTGCCGACGAACGACTTGATCGTGTTGGCGGCGTTGCAGCAGCAGAAGCAGTGCGTCGGCGTTGTTGAAATTTTTCAGCGTGTCGACACTCCGCAACAGGCGCGGCCCGGTTTTCTGCAATTCGTCGAGCAAATGTGCGGTTATGCCTGCCGGTATCTCGATCGTCAGGCGGCTCCTAAAGTCACTGCCGAAGTCAAGCAGAAGATCACTGAACAATTTGAGCAGTTCTTGCTGCAACTGCATCGCGGCTTGGACATCGACGAGGTCACAGCAACCGCGGCCAACGACGGCCGATTGCTACTGGGCTGCGACCGGTTGGCGGTCGCCGTGCAGTATGGCAAGAAGACCGTCATCAAGGCGATCAGCGGTCAGGACGCCGTACATCAGCGAGCCAACTTGGTGAAGCGCATGGGTGCCTTGGCCAACAAGGTCATCCTGATGCGCGAGCCGTTGACTTACACCGGCAAGCTGGACCATCTGCCGCCGCAAATCACCGCGCCGCTGGCAGATTACATTCAAGAGAGCGGATCGCGGATGGTCACGATTTGGCCGCTGTTCGAAAGCGAACCCCTGGTCAAGTCCGACGAAAAGGGAGTCAAAAAACTCGACCGCGAAAAGAAGCCCATCGGCGGCTTGATCATCGAACAGATTTCCGAAACTCAGCCGCGTCCCGGCTTGCAGGAAAAGATTGAATCGCTGGCCGACCACGTGGCCGAAGCGATGCACAATAGCCAGACATATCATCGGATCTTTTTGTTGCCGTTGTGGCGATTGCTCGGCACGATGTTCCGGTTCATGGAAGGCCGCGGAAAACTGAAAGTGCTGGCGGGAGTCGCAGCGACCGCAGCCGTGATTGCTGCACTGTGTCTCGTTCCGTGGGAATATCGCGTCGAAGGAACCGGCCGCTTGATGCCGATCGCTCAAAAGGACATCTTCGCGCCCTGGGACGGAACGGTCGCCGAAATTTTGGTCAAGGGGGGCGACAAAATCGAGGAGGGAACGCTGCTCTTGAGGCTCCGCAACGAAGAACTCGACGGTCATTTGCTCGCGGCGCTTAACCTCGTCAAAGAGAAAGTCCAATTGAAGTACAGCCTGGAAGGGGAATACCAAGAGGCCATCAAGCAAGGCAACAAAACGGAAGAGATCCGAATTGACGGCAAGATCCTGTCGACGGAAGTCGAAATCAAAGGTGCGACGAATCAGGCCCGCAATTTGCAAAAACGTGTCGACAATCTGAAGGTCTTCGCGACAAAACGCGGCACGGTCGCCAGTTTTGAGGTCGAACGGCAGTTGCTTCACCGTCCCGTTCGTCGCGGCGAAATGCTGCTAGAAATCAAAGATGAAGCCGGCCCGTGGTGGCTGCAACTGGAAGTCGATGAGCGTCGCATGGGCCACTTGCTGCGAGCGATCAAGTCCAAGCGAGCGTCTCCCAAAGACGATTCCCCTCTCACCGATGAGGAGATTGTGGCGGCTAAAGTGCCCGCGGAGTATGTCTTGGCGACCAATCCTGAAGACCGATATCAGGGAGTTCTGCGATCGGTCGAATCTCGCTCGAACCCCGCAGTTGCGAAAGACCGGGCCATTGTCCGTGTCCGCGTTGACATCCAAAAAGAAGATCTCCGCGACCTCCGCATTGGCTCCGAAGTCACCGCGAAGATCAACTGCGGCAAACGCAGTTTGGGCTACGTCCTCTTCGGCGACGTGGTCGAGTTCGTCCAACGCTATCTGTGGCTCTGAAGTAGCCGAACTCGCCAGAGTGCGGACCGAAGTCTGGCGACTTCGGCTACGACAGTTATTGATGCGCCGACACTTAGGTCGTTTCGGTCATTTTCGTCCTTTCAAAGGGACGAAAGAGACCAAAAGGACTTAAGGACCTCGCGAAGATTATTCACGCGCGTCCTGTTGCCCGATGCTCGCCACTGCGACATCATCCACACATGTCGCCAGCGTTGGGCCGCTCGCAAGCTTGCGGCTACGAATCGGACTCCCTCCATGATCGTCACGTTTCACTTCGTGATCGCCTGTTTGATGAGTCTGCCGTTGTTCGCCGAGGAGACTCCGTCGTCGACGCCGATTTCACGCGAACAACTGACTGACTCGGTGGCACGCGGACTGAATGTTGTCGAACGAGCGGCGCGAAATTATCCGAAGCACCGCGAGTGTTTTGCGTGTCATCATCAGACGGTCCCCTTGGCGGCGATGCGCGAAGCGCGGCGGATCGGACTGAAAGTCGATGAGGTGTTGTTCGATGACACGCTGAAGTTCGTGCAGCGATATTTCATGGATCGTCTCGACGCACTGAGCGAGGGCCGCGGGATTCCTGGCCGAGCATTCATGGTCGGGTATGGCGCGTGGGCGTTTGAATTGGCGGACGTCAAAATGCCGCAGGAGCTGCGAAATGCGATGGCTCAATATGTCATTTGGCGCCAAGAATCCGACGGTCGTTGGACGCCTGCGTCGATCCGCCCGCCCGCCGAGCAGTCGGAAGTGACCAATACGGCATTGGCTCTGCGTGTGCTGCGGCCGAAGGACAAAGCGATGCCGTTTGATCTCGATCCCGAATGGTCGGTCACGGGTGAACAGACCGAGCGGCGTGGGCGCCAGTGGCTGAAGAACGCATCGAACAAGTTGCAGGAAGACTTGGTCTTCCGCTTGTGGAGTTTGAGTTGGGTCGAAGACGAACTGCATCAACGAGACAGTGTCGTGCGGTCGATCGTCGAGCGGCAACTGCCTGACGGCGGCTGGGCGGCCGAAGAAGGACTCGGCAGCGAGCCGTATTCGACCGGATTGACGCTGTTCGCACTGCTCGACACCGGTACGTCGCCAGACTTGCCGCCGATCGCGCGCGGGATCGAATACCTTGCGCGCACGCAGCAGGTGGACGGTTCGTGGTTCGTCGCGACACGAGCAAAGCCAGTTCAAGTCTTTTTCGACAACGGCGACCCTCACGGCAAGAACCAGTTCATCTCGATCAGCGCAACCGGTTGGAGCGTCGCAGCGCTGGCACGGTTCATCAGCAACGTTCAGGCGGAGACGAAGCGATGAATCGTCATGAACAGCACAGGGGTCAGGCACTTCGGAATTTCGGAATTGGCCGGATGCCGATCACCCTGTTCGGGATTCTTCGATCGGCCAATTCC
>JAYVSP010000842.1:0-7758 GCA_043775215.1 Planctomyces sp.
GCCCGTTGGGCCAGAACCACACTCGCGATTCGTCCGGGGGCTGACGCCTTGCCGCTCACTCACATGAACCCGAATTCGTAGTCTTGAAGACGCACTAGCGCCCTGCGGCTAATAAATGCATCATCCTCGCTCGCGCGGAGAATAGTCCGCCGAGAAACGTCCCGGATTCAATGATGACTCGGAGGACTGACGTCCGCCGCTCGCCGGAAGGGCATCCCAAAACCGTTCCAGTACTGGTGGCCATTCCGTGGCGAAACGTTTCGGCTCATGGGTTACGGGATGCTGGAATTGCAGTTCGATGGCGTGCAGAGCGAGACGTGGCGTGGAGACATTCGCCGGCCGTGATCCATATTTCACGTCGCCGCAAATCGGGTGGCCAAGTTCTGCCAAGTGAATGCGGATTTGGTTGGTTCGTCCAGTTTCCAACCGGCACTCGAGCAGCGCGTGTCCGCGCCGCACGGCAATTGGCTTGACGTGCGTGATCGCCAACTGAGCGGTGTCGGCCGCAGTGTTTCGTAACGCCATTTTCGATTCCGTATCGCCAAGACTCTTGTGGTCTGGACGATCGGTACGATTCGTCGAGTCCCCTGAGCCACTTGGATTCGGGCGACAGACATCATCGTGAGCGTGCAGGTGTTCGAGGCTGCCGCGTTGGCCATCGCCCCGATTGCGGACGAGGTGCGTCCGAATGGTTTGAGCCTCCACGCGGCCCGAGACGATCGCCCAATAAATACGACTCGGAGTGCGGGCAGCGAATTGCTTTGTCAGCCGATCCCGCGCGAGCGGCGTTCGGGCGACGACCAGCAGACCGCTGGCATCGCGGTCCAACCGATGCACGATGAAGATCGACTTTTCCTCATTTCGAAGTCGCCGACCGAGGTACTCGCCGATCACGCGCGGGAGGAGTTCGTCGAGCGACGGCGAGTGCTGTGAATCTTTTCGACGTGTCGGCAACTCTCCCGCCGGACGCTCGGTCAACATTCCGGCGGGCTTCTCGACGACCGCGATGTGCTCATCCAGGAATTGGATGCAGAGGTCATCGGCTCGTGGCGGCTTCGCGTGTGGACGTGCCGTAACCTCGACGACGTCACCCGTCTTGAGTCTTCGCGCCTCGTCCTGACACAGTGTCCCGTTGACTGTCACTCGCCGAGCGGCGAGCAGTTCGCGGGCCGCGTTCCAACTGAGGTCCGATCGCCAATGTCGCAGCGCCGCCGGAACGGTCTTTCCAGCGAGGTCTTCGTCAACAACATGGGCCGGGTCTTCAAACATGTCGCCAGTGTAACCCGCTCTCGCCAAGAGCAAAGGCGCCCGCAATGGCCACAAGCGCATGCCGTTTTGAGTTGCGCCGCGTCTTGGCCCGATTTCTTGAGGCCGCGTTCCGCACAATGACGCAGGCAAGTCGATCTGATGGCATCGCGCACAATTCACATGCTCTTCGCCGGTGCTTCACAACCGGTGTCTATCTTGCCGCCCATCGAGCACTTGGCTCGCAGCGTTAGAAAACGAAAGCCGCGACTCACCGACGGAGGAAGATCATGGTGATTTCGTATTTCCGATTTCAATATGGGAATCAGATGGGGCACTGGATTCGAGCTGTATTTGAAAGCCAAGAAGCACTGGAAGAGGCCATTTCTGATTTGAGTCGTGATGAGCAGTTGGAACGCTTTGAACGCCGAATCGACGAGCCTCACGAATACGCCACACAACGGCAGGCACGCCGCGACCGTTGTGCCCTTTATGCGTCTGACGTGGCTTGCAGCCAGACGCCGCGCAACGTGCCTCGCAACGTGGAAGGGAGTCTTGCTGCTTCACGGACTTTTCACGTTCCGTTCATCAGCACTTCAAACGAGGGCTGTAACGTTCAACCGATCATTTAATTTGAAAGCAGAGTTTGGAAGCTCGAACCAGTTTGACTTCAAGCCGCTGGGAATGATCACCCGAGCGGCATGCCAGTCACGCATGGATTAGCGAGCAAACATGTGCGAAGGATTCGCTGGCCCGGGGGGCTGCAGGCGGACAACGAGATCACAAATCGTGATCCACCGCCGGGTCTCGTCTTTTCCTTTCTAAGGAGTGTGTTCATGAAGATCTCGAAGAAAGTGTCGTTGGTTGCGGCTCGGCGTGGTTTCACGTTGATCGAGCTGCTGGTGGTGATTTCGATCATCGCCATCCTGATCGCGCTGCTGCTGCCCGCCGTGCAGGCGGCTCGCGAGGCGGCTCGCACCACGCAGTGCCGCAACAATCTGAAGCAAATTGGAATCGGCATGTTTGTGTTTGCCGACAAAGACCCCAGCCGCCGTTTGTGCTCGGGAGCCGTGGATTGGAAGCGCGATGGTTGCCCAGATACCTACGGCATCGGGGCTGACTTGATGTCGGTCAACGCCGGTTCGCTGAGCAAGTTGATGTGCCCGTCGAATGAAGTGCGCGGAACGGAAAAACTGAACGACTTGTTGGGTCTCACCAACAGCTCAAACTTCTCAGTCATGCCGGCCGACCGATTGGGCAAAGGGTCGCTGTGCTATGGAGCGCTCGGCACGAACCCGTTGACCTCTGGCTTGGTCAACATGGTGGCCGGCTCGACCGATCGTGCCGCGCGTCTCGCTCTGGCCATCGAGAAAGATGGTTTCAACTCCAACTATTCCGCGAGTTGGTTCCTGGTCCGCGGTGGCGTGAAGGTTCGTAATAGCACCGCTGCGAACAATGTTGAAATCGACGATACAAACGGGCTGAAGGATTTCCTCAATACGCGCGGCCCGTTGAATACGCGACAGATCGAGGGTGGTTCGGTTCCCTCGTCGAACATTCCCTTGATGGGCGATACGACGGCTGGCGATGTCAACGAAGCCGTTTTGTCGACGACGATTGGTGGCGAACTGGTCGCCGGTCACCGTCTGGGTGAGTCGTTCAACGACGGCCCGGCCTACTGGAAGACTAGTACCAATCGCGTTGCGTTGCTGAAAAATGCCTATCCCGGAGTGAATGACGTCATTCCGCAGGCATTCCCGAAAATCGGAGACGTGGTGACCGCCGCGAACCTCAGCACATATGCCAATCAGACGGTGACGGGAACCGTGTTGACGACTCCAAATTTGTACCTGCAGGACTATCGTGATTGGCGCGCGGTGCATGGCAGGAATTGCAATCTGCTGATGGCGGACGGCAGCGTGAAGGCAATCACCGACATCAATGGTGATAAGTTGTTCAACCCCGGCTTCCCGGTCGATCCGAGCGTCGGTGCAACGATTCTGGCAGACGAAGTTGGTTACACCGATGGCACCTGCGAAATCAATCCCTTCGAGGTGTTTACCGGCGTCTTGCTGGACTACACGAATTACTCGAAGGGCAAGTTTGAGGAGTAATCAGTCTGCCGGTGAATGGTTCCCTGTCTGATGCCAAGGGTGGAACGGAGGGCGTGATGAGCGCCAGCCGTCCGCCCTTGGTGTGTGTTTGCGGATGTCCGGAGCGACCACGATGTCTGACGCGACGCGCACATGCCCCCGCTGCCAGGAACCGGTGCCAGCGGCGCTGGCACGCTGTCGAGGCTGTGGCCAAATCCTGACACGCCCTGCGGAGGTCGCTGCCACTGTTCGTCAGAACTCGCGTCTGCTGCCGCCGGGTGAGTCACGAACGACCGTCGATCCACGGAAATCGCCTCCTCTTGAAAGCGATACGCAGACCGATGCACTTGACCGAGGCACGCCGATGCCCGACAGCGCCGAGCGGATTCGGGTCGCCTGTTCATGTGGTGCCTTATTGCGAGTTCCCAAGACGGCTCAAGGCAAGCGAGTCAAATGCCCGAAGTGTGCGGCCGCAGTGACAGTTCCTGCCAACTCGGCGACTTCGGGCGAACGCATCACAAGGCCCGCAGCGGCGAAATTGCGAAAACCAGTCGATCCGCGGACGAGTCCGTCGGCGGCAATCGGTCAGACAAGCAGTGGTTCAGTCAACGACGATGAGCAACTGCTGCAACTCGAAATTGAACTCGCCGCCAAACAGCCGACACCGAGCGACGTGGATGTCACGCCGCGAAAGAAATTGTCCGCGTCCAAGTTGAAGAAGCTGCGGCAACAACTCGAAGTTCAGAATCCACTGAGTGATTCGGAGCTGGTCAGCCGCCGCCTGGCGTTGCTGGAGTTGGGTCAATCGTGCGACGACCGGGTGTTGGAAGAGTTGATCGCGCATGCCACGGACGACAGCTCCATCATCCGTGAGGGAGCGTTGACGGCGTTGGGTGATTTTGGCGATCCACAGGCGGTGCCCGTGGTGCTGAACAGTCTATTGGACAAGGACGACGACGTGATCCGCGCGGCATTGACGACCATTCGCAAGATCGGCGACCACCGCGTAGTGCGTCCCTTGTTGCGGTTTGGGATTGAGTGTCCGCGTTGGAAGGCGGCGGCGAACGACGCTCTGGTGAAGTTGGGTTCGCGTGCGGTCCAAGAGTTGTTGGTCGTGCTCCAAAAGAGCGATCCGGGTTTGACGTTGGATGCGATCGTGATTTTGGGACGTATCGGCGACAAGCAGGCAGTCCCGTCGCTCATCGCCTGCCTGGATCACGTGTCAAATCTGCTGCGAGCGCACGTGACGGAAGCCCTGGCGTTGATTGGTGATTCACGTGCGGTTCCGCAGATGCTCCGCGCCTTGACGGATCCGATTGTCGCGGTCCGAGTGAATGCGGCGGCGGGATTGGTCCGCATGGCGGACCCGCGAACGTTGGTTTCTTTGATGAATGCTCTGCAAGACGAAGACGCGGATGTGCGGCGCTATGCCGCCGTCGCCGTTGGTGAATTGGGCGACTCGAAAATCGTCCCGGATCTCATGGCGATCGTCGAGGGATGGGAACAGCTCGTCGGCTTGGACCCCGACTTCTTACAGGCCATTGTCGAAGCACTCGGCAAGCTGAAAGATGCGCGGGCCGTTCCCGTGTTGATTCCGTTGTTGCGAGTCGCACACGAAGGCGTTCTGTTGAAGACGGTACTGGCGTTGAAACAACTGCGCGACCCGTCCGCCTCGGCGGCTTTGATCGCGGTGCTGAACTCCTCGAAACCCGCGTTGCGACGCCGCATCGTGGAGACACTCGGTCATGCGGGCGACCTGTCGGTCATCCCCGCGATCGGCAAGGTGCTGCGTGAGGACACGTCTCCGGAAGTGCGTGCGACCGCGGCGCGAGCACTGGGCGAACTCAAGGCCAAGGAAGCTTGTCCGTTTCTGCAAGACGCCCTGCGCGATGACTTCGCCGTGCGCTGTCAAGCGGTGATCGCGCTGGGAGCCATTCGCGATAAAAGCACGTTGCCGGCGCTGATGGCCATGCTGAAAGACAGCGCTCCGGAAATTCGTTATCACGCGATCAATGCGGCGGCCAAGCTGAATGAGCTCAAGACGCTCAAAGCTCTGGCCGTGATGCTGGAAGATTCGGACCAGATGGTGCGGGCGGCGGCGGAGAAGGCCATTGAACAATTCGGCGACGCGGCCAACGACAAGGCGGTCCAGCAAATCGTCAAGCGTGTCCGCAGTCGCAACCTCGCTGCCATGCTGTTGCCGTCGTGGTTGTTCCTGCTGGTGCCGCGCAAGAATGCGGCACGCGGCCGAATTGCGGCGGTCCTGGCCGCTTCGCTGTTGTTGGGCTTTGTGATCAAGACTGCGATTATCGGTGGTCCCGCGCAAATCACGGTGCGAGGCAACGTGCAGGCTCTGACTTTGAATGCAGACGGCAGCCTGCTCGTGGCCGAACGGACGCTGGGCATGCTGGAAGTCTGGGACGTCAACGCGCAAACCGTGAAGAAACAAGCGGGAATCATCGGCTTTCGGAACCCGCAGTTTGCCGGCAAAGATCAGATCGTGTTGCTCTCGGGCGAAAGCGTGGTTCCCTGGCCACTGCGCGGCGTCCCGGACTCGTCGCTCGGCTGGAAAGAGCACAAACAGCCGATCACGAAATTCGCCGCGACGCCGGACGGAAAGTTCGCCGTGACGATGGCGAAAGACATGATGGCCGTGAAGTGGGATTTGGCACGCGGCAAGAAAGTTGTTGATGTGGAAATTGGCGACGGTTTTCCCGACGCGTTGACCATCAGTCCCGATGGCCAACGATTGGCGTCCGCGAATCGCCGCGGAGAAGTGCGGATCATTGAGGCCGACGGTGGTCAAGAAGTGCTGCGACTGCCGGGCAAAACTCCGCCGAGCGCGCTCACCGCATTGACACTCAGCCCGGACGGCAAGTGGCTGGCGGCGGTCGAACAAACCGGTGGCCTGAGAATTTGGGATCTCACCGCTCCGGCGGATGCGCCGTCCGAGAAGACGATCGCTCCCAAAGTCCCGCTGCATGTGGTGTGTTTGCGAATTCTGAGTGACTCAAAACGCGTGCTGACTGCCGACGCCGGCGGCGAGATTCGCTTGTGGGATCTGGAGACCGATGACTCCAAATTGCTGTGTACCGCCGAACTCGATCAAGTCGACGGGTTTGCCATCAGCGGCGACGAAAAACGGATCGCGTGCGGCGGCAACGTGAACAGTATGGTGCAAGTGTTCGATATCGAATCCGGTGAACTGCTCAAGAAACTCGATGTCCGCGGACGGTAGCTACGAAACGATTTTACGAACAGGAGGGATCATGGTTGGCGGTTGGTGGCGTGTGGTCGCAGGGACGTTCGCGGTTTGCGTGATGTGTGGGTGCGAGCAACTTCAGAACTGGTTTCAAGATCCTCCCGCAACGAAGCCCAAAGTGGTGGTTCCGCAGGTTGTCGCGGTGCCAGCGCCGCCGGAACCAAAGGTTGATCGCGCGACGATCGATGCCATTGAGAAGCGAGATGCCGGCATCGGAGTTGTTCACTGCGTCTTTGGCGGACGTCCGGGACAATGCACGGATGAAATGCTAACGACCCTGGCCGATGTTCCCCCGGAATTGTTCTCGTCGACGGCGCTCGATGTCTCGACGAGTCATGTGACCGATGCGGGTCTGCGACAGGTCGCCAAGATGTCACGAATCGAGTCTCTGAACGCCTCACATTTGCAGTTCACGGAAGCGGCCTTGAGTGGACTTCGCAACCTTCCGAGGTTTCGCAAACTGACGTTGACGATGGCGCGGTTTCCCGGCCAAGCGACTTTGGCGGCAATCGGTCAGTTGCCCCAACTGCAAGAACTGTGGCTGGATTCCACGCTGATCGTGGACACGGACCTGGCGGGGCTCCGCGACATGCCCAACCTGCGTGAACTGCACTTGGATGCCACGCGGCTGACGGACTTGGCTTTCCAACACTTGGCCACCCTGCCGCGGTTGGAGCTGTTGACGATCTCGAAGACCAGCATCACCAGCCGGGGGATGAAAGAACTCTGCGTTCCCAACTCGCGACTGCGACTGCTCGACGTCCACGAAACATTCGTCGGCCAGAATGGTTTCGCGATGCTCGACGGGTTCGCTGAATTGGAGGAACTCGACGCCAGCCAAGCCCAAGTGACCGATCAGTCACTGCGTGGGTGGAAGTCACCACCCAATCTCCGCCGGCTGAATCTCGCGGCCAACCCGTTTTCAAACGTCAGCCTGCCGGGCATCTTGAATTCCCCGAATCTCGAAGAACTGAATCTGCAAAAGGTCGCCGGGGTGAGCGATCCCGGACTGAACTTCATCGTGAAGAAAACGTCGCTGCGGTTCGTGCAGTTGGATCAAACGGGAGTCACGCTGCAAAGTGATCAACAACTTAAACAAATGATGCGCGACACGAAGGTAGGCATCGCGGGAACAATCTACTGACGTGTCTGAGCAGC